>NZ_JBBIAR010000021.1:0-130298 GCF_054185165.1 Bradyrhizobium sp. UFLA05-109
TGGATCTGCGCATCGACTACCAGAAGCCGGCCACGCCCGGCCTCGACATCAGAGCGCATTCGATCTGCTATCGCACCACGCGCTCGATCGCCTTCGTGCGCTCGACGGCCTACCAGGAGTCGGAGGACGACCCGGTCGCAACCGCCACCGCCTGCTTCATGATTGGCGCCAACCACACCAACATGCTGGCCGATCGCGCGACGGACCAGCGCAGCATCCCGACGCTGGATGCGCCGGAGGATCCGGCTGGTCCCTTCGCCAACAGCCCGTTTGCGCGCTGCCTCGGCATCCGCATCCAGGATGACGACACGCTGATGATGCCGTTCTCGCCAAAGATCATCGGCAACCCGATCCTGCCCGCGATCCATGGCGGCATGACCGGCGCGTTCCTGGAGACCACCGCCATCGTCGGCGTGACACGCGAGCTCGGCATTGCCGCGCCGCCAAAGCCGATCGGGCTGACGATCAACTATTTGCGCTCCGGCCGCGCACGCGACAGCTTTGCCAACGTCTCGATCGTCAAGCAGGGCCGGCGCATCGTCGCGTTCGAGGCAAAAGCCTGGCAGGACGACCCGGACAAGCCGATCGCATCCGCCTTCGGCCATTTCATGCTGCGGCCGACGCCTCGAAACGAAGAAGAATAGGCGCATTGGGGCTTGACGGCCGGCATAAGCGCCACAACGATAACGCGGATTCCACCAGAGGAACCGCAGTGCGGCACCCGATCGACATCATCGCCATGTTCGCCGCCATATGGCTGTTGGCGTCGATGGTGCTGGACGCGCTGACGCCGAAAGAGCTGACCGCGGTCATGATCGGCGTCGCGATCGGGCCAGCGGTGATCATCACCGCGATCTTCTACTACCTGCGCTTTCCGCGCACCGACTTTGCCGTGCTATTCGCCGCGCTGTGGCTGATCTCGGACATCGCCATCGAGTTCATTTCGCCGCTGCCGCTACCGAACTTCCTGATCATACTCGGCTTCGTGCCTGCGCTCCTGGTCGGTGCGGTGCTGCACTGGCAGCGCTTTGCGCGCCGGCATGAACGGCTGGTGTGGCCCTCGGCAAGACGAAGCTGACCCTCCGCCCTCATGCGCTTTGAATCGCGAGATCGTAGGCCGCAATCGTCGCCCTGGCGCGCGCAGCGACATCGGCCGCGGTCATGCCCGGCTTGTAGAGGCTGCTGCCGAGGCCAAAGGCGCGAACGCCGCTTTTGACGTACTCGGCAAAATTCTGCTCGGAGACCCCGCCGACGGCAGCGATCATTGCGTTTGCCGGCAACACGGCGCGGATCGCGGCAATGCCCGCGGCGCCCAGCACGCTGGCCGGAAAGAATTTCAGGCTCGATGCGCCGGCGCGTGCCGCAAGCAACGCTTCCGTCGGCGAGAACACGCCGGGCATGGTCACCATGCCGTGCTCATGCGCGCGCGCAATCACCTGCGTGTCGACATTTGGGGCGACCAGCAGCTTGCCGCCGGCCTCATTCAGCCGGTCGACATCGGCGCTCGTGAGCACCGTACCGGCGCCGACGAGAACGCCCGCGGGTGCACGCTTGACCGCAATCTCGATCGAGCGGAACGGATCGGGCGAGTTCAGGGGAATCTCGACCGCGGTCATGCCGGCCTCGACCAGCACGCTGACGATAGCGTCGGTCTCGTCGGGCTTCACGCCGCGCAGGATGGCGACCAGCGGACGCTTCATCGTCGGGAATGGCACGGTCATGCAAAAAATCCTTCTATCTCGTCCAGATGGTTCGCGCCGCCATCGCAAGGCCGCGGCGTACCGCCTCGTCGGCGTCGATCGGCTCGACCGCCAGCGCGAGTGTTTCAAACGCCAGCCGATACAGCATCTGAAGCCGCCCCGATGCAACCAGTCTGATGGGGCTCTGCGGCCGGCCATGCGCAAGCCCCGCCGCGAGTTCGATCCCGATCAGAGTGCCCGAGATGGTTTCGCGCGCGGCGGCCGGCGTGCCGCCGAACAGGAGCTGCCGCGACCGCACCTGGAACAGGAGGTTGGCTGCGGATGCCGGGGTCCTGAACCCAGCCGCAACCGCTGCCCTGAACGCCTCACGGTCTTCCGCGTCATCGGCTCCCGTGACCGCGTGCGAGAGGATCGTCTCGCGCGAGACGACACTGAAGAGCTCACCCGTCATGAAGGTGGCAAAACGCGCGACTGTTCCACCGCTGACACTGACCCATTTCGAATGCGTGCCGGGCATGCAGACCAGCGCCTCGCCGGCTGCGTCGAGACCCAGCACGCCGAGCAGCTGGGTCTCCTCGCCCCGCATCACATCCGGCGCACCGGCGTCACGCTGCGCAATTCCGGGGAGAATGCGGATGTCGCGCGACTGCCCGGCGACCGGTACCGCGCGCGCGAGGATCGCAGCGAGCGGCGCCGGGGTATCGACATAGCCGGCTTCGACCCAGCCCTGACGGGCGCCGGCCATGCCACAGATCAGCACTGGAAGCTCGCTTCCCGCACCGACCGCATCCAGATGCGATTGCAGCACGGCGGCAAAACCGGTCTTGGCCGCCGCCGTCATGCCTTCGCTGCTGCGGCGCTCAGCCAGAACCTGGCCGTCGCGGTCGATCAGCCAAAGCCGGAAGCTCGTCGTGCCCCAATCCACCGCGACATAGGCAGCTTCCGTCATGACAAAACACGTCCTCTGATTCGATCGTCCGATCCTGACATGACCGTCGCTGAGGCGGGGATGTCAATCGGGAACCGGCACGCTGCCGTTGCTACGCCCGCTCACCATGCGTCGATGCAGGGGCGCTTCTTGGTCGTGCGCTCGGCCGGCTTCGGCACGGAGCGCAGGCCCGCCATGATCCAGCGCCGCGTCTCGGCGGGATCGATGACGTTGTCGATCTCGAACACCGAAGCGATCGAAACCGCCTTGCCGTTGGTGTAGAGCTCGGCGACCTTGTTGCGATAATAGGTCTCGCGCTCGACCGGGTCGGCGATCGCCTCCATCTCCTTGCGGAAGCCGAGCCGCACATAGCCTTCGAGGCCCATGCCGCCGAATTCGCCGGTCGGCCAGGCCGCGGTGAAGAAGGAGGCATGGAAGCCGCCGCCGATCATCGACTGTGCGCCGAGGCCATATCCCTTGCGCAGCACGATACCGAACAGCGGCACGGTGAGACTCGCGCCGGTGACGAACATGCGCGACACGTGGCGCACGATCGCGGTTTTCTCGGCCTCCGGACCGACCATGAAACCGGGCGTGTCGCAGAGCGACACGACGGGTAAGTCGAAGGCGTCGCAGAGCTGGAGGAAGCGCGCCGCCTTGTCGCCGGCATCCGCATCGATTGCGCCGCCGAGATGGCGGGGATTGTTGGCGATCAGGCCGAACGGCTTGCCTTCGATACGGATGAAGGCGGTGATCATGCCGACGCCGTAGTCGCGGCGGAGCTCGAGAACGGAGCCCGTGTCTGCGATGAGATCGATCACGCTGCGGATGTCGTAGACGCGCAACCGGTTCTCGGGGATCGCGCGGCGCAGGAGGCGCTGATCGGCCGCCTGCCACTCGCTCACTGCACCCTGGAAATAGGACAGATATTTCTGCGCAACCCGCGTCGCCTCCTCCTCGTCTTCGACGAGGATATCGATGACGCCGTTCGGGGACTGGAACGAGACCGGACCAACCTCGGCGGGATGATAGACGCCAAGACCGCCGCCTTCGATCATGGCCGGACCGCCCATGCCGATCGAAGCATTCTTGGTCGCGATGATGACGTCGCAGCAGCCGAGCATCGCCGCATTGCCGGCAAAGCAATAGCCCGAGACGATACCGACCACCGGCACGAGGCCGGAGAGCTTTGCGAATTGCAGGAACGACGGGCCGTCGAGACCGGTCATGCCGAGACGATCAGTGTCGCCGGGCCGGCCGCCGCCGCCTTCGGCATAAAACACCAACGGCATGCGCCATTGCTCGGCGAGCGTCAGCATGCGGTCGATCTTCTTGTGGTTCATATGGCCCTGCGTGCCCGCAAGCACGGTGTAGTCATAGGCGACCACCATGCAGCGCGCGCCGTCCGATCCGAACTTGTCCGCATTCACAGTGCCGACACCGGTGATGAGACCATCCGCCGGCGTGTTCTTGATGAGATCGTCGAGCTTGCGGCGGCGGCGCTGCGCGGCGATCGCGAGGCTGCCATATTCCATGAAGGAGCCGTCGTCGACGAGCTGCGCAACGTTCTCGCGCGCCGTGCGCTGGTTGGTGTTGCGGCGGCGCTCGACGGACGCCGGGCGATTTTCGTCGCGCGTGTTGGCCTGGCGCGAAAACATCTCGGCGAGATCGGGACGGACGTGATCGAGATCGATCTCGGCTTCCTTGGCCGCGCTGTCGGTCGCGACATCGAGCGGCTCGAGATAAAGGATCGGCTCGCCATGCAGCAGCGTGACGCCGTCACCGGCGACGAGTTTTGTCACCCGGCCGCCCTGCTCGGCCATCACCAGGTGCTCCATCTTCATGGATTCGATCACGGCGAGCTGTTGGCCGGGCCGCACGATCTCGCCCTCCCCGACCTGGATCGCGACCACGGTGCCCTGTAGAGGTGCCGCGACCATCACCGTTCCCTCCGGCACCTCCTGCGCCACGTGGTTTTGCGCCGCGTGATCGCCCGACTTGTCAGTCGCGGCGAAGAACAGCGGCCGCGCCGCGCCGTCGGCGGCCTCCACGAGCTTGGCGATGTTGCGATCGATGAAGTCGGTCGCGATGCGATTGGTTTTGAAGTCGGGATGGGCGAGCACCGCCTGCAGGAAGGGGATGTTGGTGACGACGCCATCGATGCGGAACTCGCGCAAGGCGCGCGAGGCCTTGGCGACCACGTCGTGCCAGGCCTCGCCCGGCGTATGGACTATAACCTTGGCAAGCAGCGAGTCGAAAGCGGCGCTGGTCTTGTAGCCGGCATAGCCAAAGCTGTCGACGCGCACGCCGGGACCAGATGGCGGCTCGAACACGGCGAGCACGCCGCCGGTCGGGTGCGTCGCGCCAGTCTCGTCCAGCGTCTCCATGTTGACGCGGAGCTGCATGGCATGACCGCGCGGCTTCGGGATCGAAGCCTGGTCGAGCCCCAGCGAAGCGAGCGAGGCGCCCGAGGCGACCGCGAGCTGGGCGCGGACGAGATCGACGCCGAGCACCTGCTCCGTCACGGTGTGCTCGACCTGAAGCCGCGGATTGGCCTCGATGAAGGCGAAGCTGTCTTCAGTGGCGCCATCGACCAGGAACTCGAAGGTGCCGAGATTGTCGTAGGCCGCATGCGTGGCGAGCTGCTTCGCCGCCTCGATGATGCGGCCGCGCAAGCCGTCGCTGAGCGAGGGGCTGGGCGCCACCTCGATCAACTTCTGGTGCCGGCGCTGGACGGTGCATTCGCGCTCCCAGAGATGGCTGATCGCGCCATGATGGTCGCCGATGATCTGCACCTCGATGTGGCGCGCCTTGCGGATCAGGCGCTCGGCATAGACGCCGTCAAGGCCGAAGGCCGCTTTCGCCTCCGACTGGCAGCGCGCATAGGCTTCCGCCAGATCCGCCGCCTTCTCCACGACACGCATGCCGCGGCCACCGCCGCCGGCCACCGCCTTGATCACGATCGCGGCGGACTTGCCGAGCGAGTCGAAGAACGCCTGGATCTCGCCGAGCGAGGATGGCCCGCTGGTGCCGGCGATGATCGGCACGCCGCAGCGCTTGGCCAACTGGCGCGCCGCAACCTTGTCGCCGAACAGCTCGAGCGCGGTCACCTTCGGCCCGACGAAGGCGATGCCATCAGTCGCGCAGGCCTTGGCGAAGTCCGCGTTCTCGCTGAGGAAGCCATAGCCGGGATGCACCGCGTCGCAGCCTGCCGCCTTCGCCGTCTTCACCACGCTTTCGATGTCGAGATAGGCCCGCGCGCCGCGGCCGGGAATTTCGATCGCCTCGTCGGCGACACGGCCATGCAGCGACAGCGCATCATCGGCAGGAAAGATCGCCACCGTCGCCATGCCGGCATCCGCAGCGGCCCGCGCGATGCGGATGGCGATCTCGCCGCGATTGGCGATCAGGAGCTTTCGGAACGACATTGAGCGGGTCTCCGTGCACCGCCTGTTTGCAGCGGGCATCGGGGGACGTCAACGACAAGCGGGGGTGGAGTCAAGGGTGGGGCGGCGCCGGTGCCGCGACGCGGAATAAATCGCTCTCTCCTCACCTCTACGTGCATCTCACACCGTCATCCTGGCGACTTGTGAGGTTTTTCTTGTCATTCCGGGGCGCGACGAAGTCGCGAGCTATGATGCGCAATTGCGCATCTGAGAATCCATCGGGCCGCAGAGACGGCCGCGCAATGGATTCCGGGCTCGCGCTGACGCGCGCCCCGGAATGACGAAGGGAGAGAGCCCGCTTAAGCCCTTATCCTGAGAGCTTGTGAAGCTTTCGGGTGACGGTGAGGGGTGGAGTCCTACGCCGCCCTTACGCCGGCGACGAAGGCCGTCACCTCGTGCTGCAGCGCCTGCAGCTTCTGCGTCAGCCGGCCGCTCGATTGCAGCACCTGGCCTGCGGCATGACCGGTCTCGGAGGTTGCCTCCGTCACGCCGGAGATGTTTTGCGAGACCTGGTTGGTGCCGGAGGCTGCGTCCTGCACGCTGCGGGCGATGGCTTGCGTCGCGGCGCCCTGCTCTTCCACGGCCGCCGCGATCGAGGAGGAGATCTCGTTGACCTCCATGATGGTGGCGCGGATGCTCTGGATGTTACCGACCACCTGATCGGTCTCGGCCTGGATCGCCGAAATCTGCGCACCGATCTCGTCAGTTGCCTTCGCGGTCTGGCTTGCCAGCGACTTCACCTCGCTTGCGACCACTGCAAAGCCCCTGCCGGCTTCGCCGGCGCGCGCCGCCTCGATGGTGGCGTTGAGCGCGAGCAGGTTCGTCTGCGAGGCGATCTGGTGGATGAGGTCGATGACCTCGCCGATCTTGTGGGCTGCCTGAGCCAGCCCCTGCACGGTCTCGTTGGTGCGCTGGCCGTCGGTCGCAGCCTTGTCGGCGACCTGTGCCGCTTGTGCGACACGCTGGCTGATCTCCGTGATCGACGCCGACAGTTCGCCGGCGGCGGAGGCCACCGTCTGCACGTTGCTCGAAGCCTGCTGGCAGGCGTCGGCGACGACGCTCGCGCGCGCGCTCGCCTTGTCGGCGGTTTCCGACATGCCTTGCGCGGCCTGCTGCATCTGTTGCGCCTCGGTGAAGACGTCGCGGACCACGGCCTGGACACTGGCCTCGAACTTGCCGGCAAGGTCGACCATCACTTTCCGCTTCTCGGCGTCCGTCTTCTGCTTCAGCTCCTGCTGCTCGGCATGCAGCTGGTGCACCGCCGCGGCATTGTCCTTGAACACGGCAAGCGCCTTGGCCAATCCACCGACCTCACCACGGCGGCTCGTATAGGGCACGTCGAACGCGCTGTCGCCGGAGGCGAGCCGCTCCGTGAGCGCGGTGATGTTCGCGAGCGGCCTGGTGACGCTGCGACCGATCAGGAAGGAGGCGAGGAGAACCAGGGCGAAGACGGCAAGACACACCCATGCGAACGTCATCGCGGTCTGGCGGAACACAGCGTCGACGTCGTCGAGATAGATTCCGGTGCCGATGATCCAGCCCCATGGCGCAAAGCCCTTCACATAGGAGATTTTCGCCACCGGCTGCTCGAAGCCGGGTTTGGGCCAGAGATAGCTGTAGAAGCCCGCGCCCTGCCCCTTCACGACGTTGACGAAACCCATGAACAGCGCATTGCCCGCAGGATCCTTCATGCCGGAGAGATCCTTGCCGTCGAGCTCGGGCTTGATCGGATGCATGACCATCTTCGGGGTCATGTCGTTGATCCAGAAATACTCGACCTTGTCGTAGCGCAGGCTCTTGATCTCGGCCTGAGCGGCGGCCTGGGCTTGCTCGCGCGTCAGCTTCCCTTCGCTCTCGAGCTTCTGGTAGTGCGACAGAATGCCATAGCCGACATCGACCATCTGCTGTGTCTTGGCCTGGCGGTCGGCGACCATCTGCGCACGCATGGTGTTGAGCGCGATCGGCGCCAGCACGATCATGCCGAGGAGGCTGATGGCGACGATCAGGACAAGCTTGAAACTGATGCGGGAAAACATCTTGGTGCTCGCAAAAATTGGCAGAATGCTCGAATGCCAAACTATCCCGAACCGCTTAGCAAAGATTTAAGCATTCGGGTTCCATCGCACCCGCGTCACCAAAGCGCGCGTCGCGCTTCAAGCCGTTGTCTGAGCATGATCTCCGCACAAACGCGCTCCGCCTTTGGCGCGAGGGAGAACCGCTGCACACTTCACCGGATTTGCTCTACGTCGCCGGTACCCCGTGCAGCAGGCGGTTGCGATATTCGCCGGGTGAAGCCTTGAACCAGCGCCGACAGGCCCGGAAAAAGCTGCTCTGGTCGGCAAAGCCGAGCAGATAGGCAGCCTGCCCGAGCGACAGATGCAGCCGGCCAAGATACTGGTCCGCCAGTTCACGCCGCGTATCGTCCAGAAGCTGCACGAACGAGGTCGCTTCCTCTTCCAGCCGCCGCTGGAGGGTGCGCTCGCTCATGCAGAGCTCGACGGCGACCTCGTCCCGCCTCGGCTCGCCGTCGGGAAGCCGTCGCACGATCGCCTCGCGCACCCGAAAGCTCGTCAGCGCGTGATCGAAGTGACGCAGATATTCGCCGGCATAACGCTCGTGCAGCTCGCCGAGTTGCGGATTGAAGGTCGGCAGCGCCAGGTCCATGTCGCTGCGCGCGAACATCACGCTGTTGCGCTCGGCGTTGAACGTGACCGGGCAGCGAAAGGCGGCGTGATAGGGCGAGACATCCGCGGGCGAGGGATAGGTGAGCGCGATGGCGCGCGGATTGACGTCACTGCGCGCGATCCAGCGGCAGAAGCCGATCACCGTGACGAAGATGAACTCGATGCGCTGACGCGGGATTGGCCGGTTGCCGCCGAACAGCACGAAATCGATGCGATAGCAATCATCCTCCTCAGTCATGCTCATGGTCAACGCGTCGCTGAGGATGAGGAGGTACCGGTTCAACCGCTCGAAGGCACCGCGCAGATCTGCGCACGACATCATGGTGTAACCGACCACATCGAACGCCGCCGGCCGCGCCATCTGATATTGCGCGAGCGACAAAGCGGGATTTTTCGAACGCTCGACCGCGAGCTCCCCTCGACCGCGAGCTCCCAGAGATGGCTGATCTTCTCGTTGGCGAGCCGCGCGCTCGGGCCTTCCAGCTCCTGCGGATCGATGCCGGCGGCCGCAAACAGGCTCGCGACATCCAGCCCCTCGGCGGCAAGCAATTCAGCGATGCTCCGCACCCAGACCGCGGCCGTCGTCCGCTTCGACATCCCCCAACGCTCCTCCAGCGCTTGTTGATTGATTGGCCCTGCAACTGCCGACGCGCACCTGCCGCTGGAATATGACACGAAACGGCTGGCCGTGCCACCAAGGCAACGTTTCGCGCGATCGAACCAGACGCGAGCAGCACGCTGTTATCGCTCGGTCTCGACATTGTCATCCCGGTGGGCTCTTATCGCCGCAAGACGCCATCTTGATGTGAGCATGGAGCCCGCCGTCGGCGGCCGTATCGGAGATCGTCATGGCGGATCCGGAAAGCAGCGAGGGCTTGCCCTGGCCGCTCGGCTGCGCCCGCAACGAGGCGGACCAAAGCTGCAACTTCGCGCTCTATTCCAAGCATGCGACTGCGGTCACACTCCTGCTCTATCGTGATGGTGTGTTCGCGACACCTCTTCGCGCCCTCCCCTTCTCGTTTCCTGCCAACAAGACCGGCCGCGTCTGGCACATGCGGGTGTCATCTGATGTGATCGCGGACGCAAAATATTACGCATATCGGGTCGACGGGCCTTTCGACCCTGGCAACGGGCAGCGCTTCGACCGCGACAAGGTGCTGCTCGATCCCTATGCGAAAGGCGTGCTCTTCCCGCCCGCTTTCAGCCGCGATGCGGCGATGGCGGCCGGATCGAATGAGGGCAAGGCGCCGCTCGGCCTGCTCGCTGATGGCGCGACAAGCCCGCCCCCGGATCGGCCGTCGGCGCCGCGCCATGACCACGAGCTGATCATCTACGAGATGCATGTGCGCGGCTTCACGCGGCGGGCCAATTCGAATGTCGCTGAGGAGCAGCGCGGCACCTTTGCCGGCGTCGTCGCAAAAATCCCGCATCTGAGGGAGCTCGGCATCACCGCCGTCGAGCTGATGCCCGTGCACCAGTTCGAGCCTGGGACGAACAATTACTGGGGCTACATGACGCTCAACTTCTTCTCGCCGCACGCGCCTTACAGCGTGGCTGGCACGCCGGAGGGTGCGCTTCGTGAATTCCGCCTGATGGTCGACGAGCTGCACAGGGCCGGCATCGAGGTGCTGCTCGACGTCGTCTACAATCACACCGCGGAGATGGGCGACGGCGGCCCGACCTATTGCTTCCGCGGCATCGACAACACCACCTACTACGCGCTGTCGCCAACCGACTTCTCCAGCTACGTCAATTTCAGCGGATGCGGCAACGACCTGCGCACGGCGCATCCCGCGCCGCGGCTGATGGTCGTCGACAGCCTCAGATACTGGGCGACGTCGATCGGCGTCGACGGCTTCCGCTTCGACCTCGCCTCGATCTTCGCCCGCAACGAAGACGGCTCGCTCAATTCCGACGATCCGCCGATCGTCGTGGAAATCTCCGGCGATCATGATCTCGCGGATGTCAGGCTGATCGCGGAACCGTGGGACGCGGGCGGCGGCTATCAGATGGGCCGTGCGTTTCCGGGCAGGTCCTGGTGCCAATGGAACGATCATTTCCGCAGCACCGTTCGCGGCTTCGTCAAGGGCGATGGCGGCCTGGTCGCCGATCTCATGACCCGCCTCTACGGCAGCACGGACCTGTTTCCGGACACGCTGACTGACGCCGACCGGCGCACGCAGAGCATCAACTTCGTCGATTGCCATGACGGGCTCAATCTCTGCGATCTCGTGAGCTACACCAACGACGACCAGCGCAGCTGGGGCTGCGGTCACGAAGGCAACAATAACGTGCCCGCCGAGGTCGTGGCGCTGAGGAAGCGGCAGGTCAAGAACTTCTGCTGCCTGCTGATGCTGTCGAACGGCGTGCCGATGTTCGTTGCGGGTGACGAGTTCATGCACAGCCAGAACGGCAATCCAAACGTCTACGACCAGGACAACGAAACCACATGGCTCGACTGGGACCTCGCTGAAACCAACGCCGACGTGTTGCGCTTCTTCCGCACGATGATCGGCTTCCGCAAGGCCCATCCGGTGATCGCAAGGAGCACCGGGTGGGGCACCGACTGCACGTGGCACGGCACCGACGGCGATCCCGATCTCGGCGGCGGCTCGCACTCGCTGGCGTTCCACCTAAGGGGCGCGTCGACGAGCGGAGTCGACATTTTCGTGATGTTCAATGCATATTGGGACGCGCTAAGCTTCAATCTCCCGGCGTCATCGCCCTGGAAGCGCGTGGTGGACACGTCGCTGGACACTCCGAACGATATCGCCGAGGAGGCGGACGCACCGCCGTACGTCTCCAACTCGTACAGCGTTGGCCCGCGATCGGTCGCGGTCCTCATTTCTTCGCCACCGCGGACATGACGACCTCCCGCCATCATCGGTGCTGGCCCTCGGGAACGCCGAGCTTCGTTTCGAAGTGAGACCGGCTTAATCGCTGGCGAAGCAGGCACGCATTCGCCGGCTCCAGAAGTAGCCGGATGGACAGGGTCGCCGGGGGTGCGCCCCGGCGGGGCATTCGTTCCAGACGCGCGCGCCGCTTCCCCATCCATCGACGACGCACGCCCCGGAGATGGTGGCGTGGCAACCGGGGCCACATCCGTCAGCGGCACGGGCAAGTCCAACGCCGGCAACGATCGCGGTGACCAAAGCAGTGACGAAGAGCGCTTTCATGATTTCCCCCTTCTGGTTGTCGCCGGCTCCTGCCACCGGCAGGAGCCACGGGAACCCGTCAATGACGCGCGGACAGCGGGTTTGGTTCCCGGCGATCAGCGATCACTCCCGTGGCCGCGATGGTAGGTATTCGGCAACGGCCACTTCCAGGTGCCCAGTGTCGTCCGGTCCGGCTCGAAAATCTCGATCTTGAGTGGATGGCAGGCCGCGACGTCGCTGGAATGCGTCGCGCTGCAATCGCCGCCCGGGCAGGCCGACAGCGCGCCGAGCAGATCGATCTCCGCGAAGAGCTCGATGAAGTCACCGGGACGGACCGGACTGGCCTTCATGAAATACTGGTGCGTATCCCCGGTGAAGCCGGTGCACATGAAAACATTGAGCACGTCGTGGACGTGATGCTCGACGGCACGGGCGTCCGTCTTCAATTCGGCGGCCAGCGCGCGCGACAGGTTGGAGTGGCAGCAGAAATCGTAGGACGTGCCGCCCAGCAGCAGGTTCGTGTAGGGATCGCAGCGCGTGCCGATGACGTCGTGGATGCCGGCGCCATCCGTGTCGAAACCGTACCAGCCGAGCGTGTCATGGCTGATGGTCGCCATCGGCCTCAGATGCGGCATGGTGCTCCACAGCCGGTCGCCGGCGCCGACATGCGTCGCATGCAGCGCGCGCGTCTTGCCGCTGAAGAAGCGCTCGGAGAGGTCGTGGGCGTTCCAGAGATTGAGGTCGCCGACTTGCGGGCCCTCGATGCTGACGATGCGGAAGAACTGGCCACGCGAGACGCGAAACGCGCGGGCGTCGCGCGGCGGCACCACGATCTCCTGTGTCTTGACCATCGTCCGCCGCGCGGATTCCAGGGCGGCCATATCCGGCCTTGGCATTGAACCGGCGGGATAGACGACAGTCGGCTTGGCCGCCCGGCGTGAGGCTGCGTCGGCAGGCGCAGGTGGGATTCTGGAAGACATGATTGACCTCGAGGTGAGCGCAGAGTGCGATCGCACTTGCAGATCATGCCGCAAGCGCTTGCGCCGTAAAAGATCAGGACTGCCGCAACGCGCGGTAGATCCCGTGCTCGAACTGGCGATAGGCGTTCAGCGCTTCGCGGTCCGCGAAGGGCAGTATCTGCATCATGATGACGCCCGCGAGGCGCTTCGCCGGGTCGATCCAGTAGTAGGTGTTGAACAGGCCGGCCCAGGTCAAGCTGCCGGCGCTCCGGCCATCCGGGACGGGATCGAGGTTGATCATATTGCCCAGCCCCCATCGCAGATGGGCGCCTGGAAAGAAGTCCACGTCGTTCGAGAGCGCCGGATTGGTCGTCTTGAGGATGCCGGCCTCGAGATTGCCGATCTGGTTTTCGGACATCAACGCAACCGTCGCAGGCTGCAGGATGCGGTTGCCGCGCAGGCTTCCTCCGCCCAGCAGGGCCTGGAGCAAGACCAGGTAGTCGGACGCGGTGGAATAGATGCCGCCTCCGCCCAGAAACGCCTTGCTGCCATCCGGCTTTTCCAGCGGCTGCACCAGAAGCTTGCCCCGGGCATCCCGCACGAACAGGCTGGCCTCTCTCGCGCGCTGCTTGTCATCGAGCGCGACGACGGTGTCGTTCATGCCGAGCGGACCCGTGATGCGGTCGCGGAAATAGCGCTCGAGCGGCTCGCCACTAGCGATCTCCACCATGCGGCCGACGCGGTCGAGACTGCCGCCATAGGCCCATCTTGCGCCAGGCTCGAACATCAGCGGCATGCGCGGCAGCTTCGGCTTGCCGCGCGCGACCTTGAGATAGCGGGCGACCTTCGGATCCCAGAGCAAATAGCTGAAGCCGGAGGTGTGCGACAACAGATGGCGCAACGTCAGCGGCCTCTCCGGAGGATGCAGTTGCGGGGCACCCTTCGCATCGAAACCGGCGAGCACCTGAACCGCAGCCAGCGCCGGATCGATATTCGCGGCCGGCTCGTCCAGATGCAGCCTGCCCTGCTCCACGAGTTGCAGCGCCGCGACCGATGTCAGCAACTTGACCATCGAGGCGATGCGGAAGATCGTATCAGTCGACATGCGGGAGGCCGCATCGCCGTTGCGCAGGCCGAAGGCGCCCTCATAGAGCACCGACTGTTCGTTCGCGGCCATCGCCACCACGCCGGGTATCTTTTGCGCGCTGACGCTGGCCGACAATGCACCGTCGACCTCCCGGCAGCGCGGCGGCGCCAGCGACGATGCCGCCCGGCCGGACATGGGAATGGTGGTGGCCATGCTCGCGGCCGCAAGCCCCACGGTTTGCAGGAGCGCATCACGCCGGCTGAGCGGACCCCACATGCGGTTTCCTGGAAGCTGATCCGGAATCTGATCTAGTATAGCCCAGACAACCCCGGGTCGCATGCCCCGAGGTGATATCACGGGCCTGATCAGCGCATCAGCCAGGGGGAACCAGGATGCAAGTCGCCGGCCTCGTCCTTCCCGTATTTGCCATCATCGTCACCGGCTGGCTCGCCGGTTGGCTCGGCTACATCTCGCGGTCGCTGGCCGACGGTCTCGTGCATTTCGCCTACAACGTGGCGATGCCGGCGCTCCTGGTCGTCACCATCGCGCAGGAGCCGGCGAGCAATCTCCTGGAATGGCGCTTCCTGTTCGCCTTCGGCGGCGGATCGATGCTGTGCTTCGCGCTGGTCTTTCTCGTCGTACGCATGGCCTTCGGCCGCGACCTCGCCTCCAGCACGATGCAGGGCATGACCGCAGCGATGACCAATACCGGTTTCGTGGCGCTGCCGGTGCTGCATTCGATCTACGGACAGCCGGCCGTGCTGCCCGCGGCCATCGCGACCGTGTTCGTCGCGGCGGTGATGTTCCCGGTGACCGTCATCCTCCTGGAGAGCAGCGGCCGCGGCGCGCCGGGCGCGGCAGCCCCCTCTACGCTCGTGAAGCAGATCCTGCTCAACCCGATGGTGCTCTCGACGGTTATCGGTCTTGCCTGGGCGATCACGGGCCTGCCGATTCCTGCTCCGCTCAAAGCCTACCTGAACATTTTTGCGGCCGCGCTCACGCCATGTGCCCTTTTCGCCATCGGGCTCGGCCTCTCGATCGAAGGCGTGCGCGCGAACCTCAAGGCCTCGCTCGTGCTCGCGGCTGTCAAGCTCGTGCTCATGCCGCTGCTGGTGTACGGGCTGTGCGTGGCCTCTAACCTCAATCCGTTCTACACGATCGCCGCCGTCATCTGCGCCGCCGTGCCGACGGCGAAAACGGCGTATATCCTGGCCGGCGCCTACAAGGTGGACCATTCGCTGGTCGCATCCACGGTCTCGATCACCACACTGCTGTCGGTCGCAACCCTGCTGGGCTGGCTCTATGCACTGCAAGGATTGGCGGCCAAAGCCGGCTAGGATGAGAATGAGGAGACCATAATGGCCGCGTTTAGGGGAAGCTGCCTCTGCGGCGAAGTGGCCTTCGAGATCGAGGGCCCGTTCGATCGCTTCCTGAACTGCCACTGCTCGCGCTGCCGCAAGGCAACCGGGTCAGCGCATTCCAGCGAAGTCATCGTAAAGGCCTCCAGCCTGCGATGGCTGCGCGGCGAAGCATCCGTCGCGCGTTACGACCTGCCGACGGCGCGAAGCTTTGCGACCGCCTTCTGCAAGATCTGCGGCAGCCCCATGCCGCATCTCACCCGCAGCGGACGCGAAGCGATCATCCACGCCGGCGCATTCGACGAGCCACTCGGCACAACGCCGGACCGGCATGTGCAGTGGGCGTCACGGGCCGAGTGGTACGTGCATGGGGAGGGGCTGGAGGTGGACGAGTAGTTCGTTGGCGCCCTTCGGTAATCGCGCTGGAGTTGCATCTGGGCACAGAACAAGGTACAGGGACGCACCGCAACTTCATTGCAGGAGGCGACCATGTTTACGATTGTGCGCTTCCCGGGTTCGCTGCGCGATAATTAGCGCAAGCTCCGGGATTTTAGTCCCGGTGAGATCTCAAAACACCCAACTCGTCGAATCTGCCTGCTGACGCCTTGCGTCTGCGCTCGCGGAAACCATCGTCATGACCTCGTCCCTTATCCTGGTCCCACGCCGGGGGGCCGGGCGTTCGAACATGCTCGAACGTCGACTCCGGAGATACCATCCCCGCTTTCAGGAAGCGGTGCGCGCCATGGCCACGCGCCATCCGCGCATTGCGGACCTCGCAGCGAGCTTTCCTGCGCTGCTCTTTGCGCTGACCGTCCCGCGCGCCGGGCTCGATCCTGCGCACGCGCTCGCGCGCGCGATCGATGGCATCGCCTTGGCGGACGTTGCGGCGGCGGCCGGCGTGCCGATGTGGCTGCGAAGGCTGCCACCGGAGGCGTTCGTGCATCCAATCAAAGGGCTCCCCGACGGTGAGCTGTTTCGCCGGCAAATCGCGAACCACATTCCGCGTTCACCCAAGCTCGCGCCGATGTGGCTCCAGGCCGTCACGGACGTCGCCGAGCTCGCGCATGAGGCGGCGGCGGTGTGGATTGCGCGCGAATGCATCCGCGAGCCGCGGCGCATCAAGCCCGCGCGGTTGCGGCTCGTCAGTCTGTGGTCGTGGTTTTCCGTCGAGCCGGCAACGTTCGGACACGCGCTGATCGATCGGCCGTGGATGCCGAACATGCACATTGGTCCGGCGCTTGCTGCCGCAAATGACTGGCGGACGAAAATCGCGTTGCATGCGAACCTCGGTCCCCAGCCGATCGGCGACATGTGGCTCGAGTCGGGTCACGTGGCGGGATACGATTTCGTTCCCTTGAACTCGATCTCCTCGATCTCCGACGAGGCTGTCGCCATGAGGAACTGCCTTCGCACCTATGGCCACAACCTCGCCCACAATCGCTCGCGGCTCTGGAGCGTCAGGCGGAATGGCGAGCGTGTCGCGACGTTGCAGGTCGCCTGCCGTTATCGCGATCCGCTTCCCAACATCGTCGAGCTCAAGGGCGTTGGTAACAAAGATGTGTCACGCGAGCTGTGGTGGGCGGCGCGCCGGTGGCTGCACACGCATGACCTGTCGAAGATCGACATGGCGCAACGCAAATGGGGCACGGCGCCGCTCGATCGCGACACCTGGCTGTCGCTCTGGCGGCCGTATTGGCTCGCCAAGCGCCGTATCCCGACCTGGCTGCCGGTTTTGCCGTCGCGCGATGCTCTGGAGGCGTTGTGAGTACGGCTCGTTTCCGCGGCCGGTCGATCGTGTACGATAAAAGATCGGCGTTCGCTGCTCGCTCAGCCGACCACAACGGTTGTTCGGATACCTCGAGCTCCGTCAGCGCCTTCGGCGCGGCTTAGATCTTGACTTGGGCCACCGGGCTTGCAGTTATTCCAAGCATTTTTTGAAATCAACTCGGGAGCAACCGATGAAAGAGAACAACCTCTTGATTTCCCTCCTTTCTCTGCAGTCGCTCTTGCAGTCGCACGTTTGAAGCGATGCGACGGGCCCGGCGGATCGCAGCGAACGAGAAGACATCACACCTAGCGTGTGACCACGAGCTCGATCGCCGCACGCCGCTGACGCTCCTCCTGATATCCCTGAGCGCCATCGCCGCGGTGTGGTGGTGGCTGGGCATACCAGTCAGCTTGCCCCGCGCGCCGATCGATCCGAACGACAAGGTGCAATGCATATCATATTCCCCGTTCCGCAGCAGTCAGACCTCACTTTCGTCGGCGACGCAGGTGTCGCGGGAACAGATCGCGGAAGATCTCGCCCAGCTTGCGAAGATATCCGACTGCATCCGTACCTATGCGACCGATCTTGGTCTCGATCAAATTCCCGAACTTGCGGCCAAGGCCGGCCTGAAGGTCATTCAGGGCATTTTTCTTGATCGGGACCGGCAGAAGAATTTGACGCAGATAGCAACGGCGATACGTCTCGCCAAGGAATATCCAGGGACCATCATCGCGATCGTGGTCGGTAACGAGACTTTGTTGCGTCATGACATAACGGTTTCCGACCTCGTCGCCACGATCCGCTCGGTCAAGGCACAGGTTAGCGTCCCCGTCACCTATGCCGACGTCTGGGAGTTCTGGCTGAGCAATCGCGAACTTTACGATGCAGTCGATTTCGTCACGGTTCATATCCTGCCATACTGGGAAAATGTTCCGATCCGAGCTGAATTTGCTGCCGCTCACGTCGATACGATCCGCCGTCAGATAGCGTCGGCTTTTCCGGGCAAGGAAATCCTCATCGGAGAAATAGGTTGGCCGAGCGAGGGGCGGATGCGTGAATCGGCGCTGCCGTCGCGCGTCAATCAGGCCCGTGTGGTCTCCGAGATTCTCGACCTTGCCCGGCGCGAAAATTTCCGCGTCAATCTGTTCGAGGCCTACGATGAATCGTGGAAGCAGGAGATCGAGGGGACGGTCGGCGGATCCTGGGGCCTGTTCGATTCCGTGCAGCGCACGCCGAAATATCCGCCCGGCATCCCGATCAGCAATTATCCGCTCTGGAAGCTGCAAATGTCCAGCGGAATGGCGCTGGCGACCCTGATATTCGGCGCGGCATGGCTGACCTTGCGTCGCAAGCCCAGGGAGCGCGGGCTCGTCTCATGGCTTGCGGTTGGAATTTCGGCGACCACTGCCGGAATCCTGTTTGGGGTGGCCGCGCAAAGAATGTTCTATGAAAGTTACGGAGCGGGTGGCTGGCTTTTGTGGGGCTCGCTTCTGGTGGCGGCAACTGCGTCGCCGGTGTGTGGCGCCAACGTCCTTATGTCGGGTCGCGCATCGCCCAGTTTTCTGGAATTGCTGGGTCCGAGGAGCTACCGGACTGAAATGCCGCCGATCATGTACGGATTGGCCCTGATCGTAACGATCGTGATCGGCACCATGACCGCACTCGGCCTTGTACTTGACCCGCGCTTCATTGATTTTCCTTTTGCGCCTCTCACCATGGCGGCGGTGCCTTTTGCGGCTGTTGCACTGCTCAATCCCCCCAAGAAAGGCATTCGCCCTGTGGCGGAATCGATATTTTCCTGCATTTTCCTGGCAGCGGCGATCTACGTAGGCTTCAACGAAGGGCCGGCAAACTGGCAGTCACTGTGGACTTGCGCTGCCTACATATTGCTCGCGGTTACACTGGGAAGGGTGCGCGTGCCTGACGACGGCGAAGCGGGCATGGTATCCTTCGACTAGCAGTATCAGCGGAACGGCGATGCACTAGCGGGATCGTGCATTGCCAAGCGCCTGGAACAGCGTCTGCTGCCACCACTCGCTTTCGATTTGATCAAGCACGGCCAGATCGAGCATCGGCCGCAACGCGCTGCCTTTCGGCAGCACGGTCGCATAGCTTTCGCTGTTGAAGCTGGTGTCGACGACCCGGACGGATGCTGGGAAGTCCTTTCGAACCATCCAGGCGATCAGCGGCTTGTCATGCACGAAGGCGTCGATCGATCCGCTACTCAATGCGGACAGGCCGGCTTGGACGTCTGGAAATGCCCGGAAGGAAAGCTGCTGGCGAGTGAGGTAGTCGCTTGTCGCAGAGTCTGCGACGGCGCCGACGCGCACGGATCGCAAGTCGTTGAAGCTGTGGACCGCGCCTTGGAGCTCTCTGCGCGTGAGAGTGGAGGTGATACCGGCGGTGAACACCGCTATGGCGATGACGGACGCGATCATCCAGCCGATCGCGACGATTCGCCCCGGGAGGGTTGCCGGAGCGTTGTGAGCGGCTCCCGCCTGTGTCATTGCGATAGCCGACCACCAGAAGCTCGAGCCAAGCCCCTTGGCGCCTCGTTGTTGACGGAGCGCCGAACTTTGTGTGCTCGTCTGAACGGGGCTCGGAAGCGGACGTACCGCACGGTCGTCGCATCAGAAGGCTCGATGCTGATCCTTGTCGCGTCCGTCGTTTAGAAGATTTCAACGGCGCCGGGGACCGCGGCTCTCATTCACCGGTGGACTTCGGGAGCGTCAACGAGATCCGGGTCATCCGGAGGTTGGCCAATCACATTGACGACCGGCAGGTTAAGCGCAAACCCGACGTCGCGTGCGAATTGCTCAGCTGGCTTCGGCTCGGAAAAAGACCCCAATTCGATGGGGCGCACATTCTTGGAGCCACACAGGGCTATGTCATAGGTGTAAACATAGCTTTTGTCGTAAACCTTGTTTTGGTACTCGATGTAATTCTCGGCAACACTGATCTTGTCGAACCTCGCGAGCGGCTGGCCTCTGCGAAAGGCCAGGGGGCCGATCTGTCGCACGATCGTTACTTGCCGTTGCGTTTCGTCGATGCTGACCCAATATCTGAAGAGAGCCACGACGAGTCCGAGACCGCCGATCACCAGCCCGACCCCCGCGAATACCAGCATGGCCGTCAAATCATCGTGCCAATCTCGACGACCGATCATAGCTTCTCTGATTGCAAAGCCGACGTAGTAAAAGAGGTAACCGCTGCCCGCGAGCAACGGCAGCGCCGCCAGAAGCCGGACCGCGCGAGAATTGGGCCAGTCGATGCGGAGCCTGTCGCCATCTCGGCTGATTGTGTTCGGCATGATCCGGATTCCATGTGCTGTGGTACTACGCAGGTTGTAAGCGCGCGCTACAGAGCGATGAGCTTCGACCAAGCTTCGCGCGATTCACCTGCGCATGCCTAAAGCGCGATGAGATTTGGATGAATCGTCCTCGCGCTTAGGTCATTGTTCGCGCATGATCTTTTCGGAAAACCGCTTCGCACTTTTCCGGATCGTGCTTTAGAATTCATAATTGAGCCAGGCACTCACTATTTGAAGAGTCAGGTTTCCGGCCCTTGTGAAGGGCGCAGTTGTTACGATCATTCTCTGCAATCTCGAGGAGACCTTGAGAATTTTCGTTTGAAGGCCTGGTTGAAGTAAGAGATGTCGTTGAAGCCACACGCATAAGCGATGTCGCTGATCCGCCTGTGCCGCAATGAGCGATCCTCCAGCATTCGTTTCGCCTTTTCGAGTCGAAGGCGCAGAATGAGCTGTCCTGATGTCTCGCTTCTTTCCTCCAATAGTTTGGAAACATAACGGGTGCTGATCCCGTGATGCTCGGCCACCATTTGGGCATTCAGATTCGGATTGGAGATGTTGGATTCGACATATTGAAGAATTTCCATGAGCCGACCGGCGCGAAATCCGCGCGCATCTGCGACTTCAGCCGCCTCCCTGGAGGGACCGGAGAGCAAGGCGATCAGGTCGATCAGATGGTCGCCGATTGATTTTATCGTCGCGAAATCGCCGATGATATCCTGATCGCGGACAAGCTTCTCGGTGTACCACACCAGGTATTTGAACGCAGGATGCTCCCAATTCAGCTGCTTGCCAATATTCTGCTCAGCCTTCGGCGCCGCGGACAACAGCATGTTTCGGGGTATCAGGTAGTTGTAGGATTCGACCTGCGTGTCGCCGAAATGGGCCAAGCGTTCAAGCGGCCGGCCGAAATCCATCATCGTGATTCGAGGGGCCGTCTCGGTGGAAGATGAGCCGCATTGGGATAGATCAATTGCGCCCCGGCGGTTGACCACGAAGGCGAAGTGATCGTTGCTGTCGGCAATATGTTTGCGGCTCCGAGAAAAGCATCTTGGCGTTCCCGCACATCGCAACAAGGAAACGTTGTCAAAGTGCAGCATAGCGTCGGTCGAGCGAAAGGTGCCTTTTTTCAGGGTTGTCGAGGCGGACAACGTCGGCCATCGAGCCCACGAAATCCTCGCGCCAGCGGTCGAAGCGCTCGGCGTCAGGATAATCTTCGGCGTTAAACCGAATCATCGGCATGCACCCAAGCTCCGAAGTGTGGCCGCCGCGACGCGGCCGCATCATTCCGTTACGGCACGGATTTGGTCGGTTCCCACCGAGAGTGGTTCAAGCCGTCCGCAAATAATGATCGGCCGCGGCGACCCCACGAGATGAGCTCGTTGGTCTTCGCCGTGGCGATGCAAGTTCGACAAGCGCCCCCGACGCCGGCTCTCGCTACCAGCTCGCGCGCAGCGCCCCCATGCCGGCATAGCTCTGGCCGGCGCCGGAGAATTCGCCGGTGAACTGCCCGGACAATTCCCACGTGCGGTTCAGCGTAAGGCGCGATCCGAGCTCCAGGCGCCCGGCGTCGGCAGCCGCGCGCGCACCTTCGACCGTGAAGGCCGGCAGGGCGAAGGTGGTCAGCGACGCCGTGACCGCGCGCGTCGGCTCGAACTCGTGCACCCAGGCGGCCTGCGCAAACGGTGTCCACACCATGCCGTTGCCGAAATAGAACCGACTGTCGAATTTGGCGCCGAGGAACGTCGGCAGGGACGAGATGTCGCGCGAAGCATAGCTCAAGGCGAGCACGCCGGGCGCGCCGCCTGCGGTGCTGGTTTCGGTATAGGCCGCCTGCCACAACCGCGCGGCCTGCACCGCCGCGAACGGCGTCACCGTAAACGAATTGAGGGCGTAGGAGTGGCCGATCTCGAACCGCGCGCCCAACTGATTGCTGCCGAACGCGCCCTTGGCGGTCTCGTCCGGACCGACGCCACTAATCGTGCGCGTCGTCGTGTTGTCGAAATGGCTGTAGGCGATTTGCCCCGACACATAGCTCGCGCCGAATTTCTGCATCGCATAGCCACCGACATGCGCGCCGTCGAGACGGCCCGACGTGGCGCGGTCACTGGCTGAGAACGTCGCGCTCGAACCGCCGGCGGCGACACCGACGAGGAGGTCCGGGTTGAACAGACGATCGACGCCGATCGCGCCGCCCGCGACCCGATCGCTGAAGCCGGCACTGCCGGTCGTCGCATCACCCGACAAGGATTGTCCCGCACCAAATCCCGCACCCCAGGCATGCCATTCCGGCTGCGCCATCACAGGCGCCTTCACCGCGTTGAAGGCCGACATCGGTCCATTCGGCCGTTGCTCGGCGTAACCGAGCGCCATGCCGACGGTCGCGTCGCCGCGATTGCCGGCGCGCCAAGCCGCCATCTGGCCGTCCATGGTCTGGCCGAACATCGAACCCGCAGCGAACGCGGTGTTCTGGGTCCCGCTGGTGCCCTCGCCTGAGAGCTGGTCGAGCACGCGGACAGAAGCCGCCTGCAGCAGGCGGGTATAGAACGTCGCCGCGCCGCCCGTCAGCGCGGTCGAATAGCCCGCTTCAAGCGCGTTGCCGACGGCGCGCTGGTTGGCGGTCTCGCCGGCGACGGCGCCGAAGCCCAGGCGGGTCAGCGTCAGGTCGACGGTGTTGGCGTTGTACGTCGCCACGGCGTCGAAGAATGCCGACGACGAGGTCGCATTCGAGAACTGGCCAGCGATGGCCGTTTGGCTCACGAGCACAGTCGTATAGGTGGTCGTCCGCTGATACAGCCCCGGCTGCAGCACGGCACGTAGCGTGCCATTGAGATTGACACTATCCGCAGCCAGCCCGTCATGGTTGCCGGCATTGTCGACGCGCAGTGCCAGCGTGCCCTGCGCCGTCTGGGTGAATGTGCCGCTGATAGCGAGGTTCGATGGATTCAGCGCCGTCGCCGGATCGGTGATGGTGAGCAGGCCAGCATTGGTCAATGCAGTGTTTGATCCGATCAAGAACAACTTGCCGTCCAACGTGCCACTGTTGTTGATGGTGGTCCCCGTCGTCGAATTGAAGGGGGTAAGCAGCGCAAAGCCGTTGGAACCGCCCCTGATCGTGCCGCCGTTGATGATGGTATTGCCGTTACCGAACAAACCGACGCCGACGCTACCGAACAAACCGACGCCGCCAATCGCCGAAATCGTGCCGGTATTGGTGAGCTTGTCGTTGTTGTTCAGCATCACGCCCCAGCCTAGGTTACTAGCGCTGCTGCCGACGGTGATGACGCCGGAATTTTGGATGGTGTTGCCGGCGCCGTTACTGACGATGCCGGCATCGAGGCCGGTGGCGGAGGCTGAACCGGTCAGGGTGATCGTGCCGGTATTGATGGCGGTGTTGCCGTCACCGTTAAGGACGATGCCGATAGCATTCGCCGTCGAAGTTATCGTGCCGGCGTTGGTGAAGGTGTTGTTGGCAAACCCCTGGATACCAGCGCCACCGTTTCCAGCGCTAATCGTGCCGCTGTTGAGCACGGTGTTGCCACTGTCGACATAGAACCCGTTCTGCGTAGCACCGACGGTGATCGAGGCACCCGGCTGAACCGCTATCGCAAGGTTGTCTTCCACGCCCGTGCCGAAGCCGGCGCTGGTCGCACCGCTGCAGGTCACGACATTGCCTGCCTGCACGCAGTCGGCGGCCGCAGGCCCCGTCGGAATCACGGCAGCGGCGGCCGACAGCATCAGCGGCGCCGCAAGCGCCAGGGATCGCTCGGGCCGCCCCTTGGGAGCCCCCTTCAGCGCACGCACCGTCGTCATCCGCGCCGCGCCAACAGTCACTTTCATCATTTACCCCGAATCCTCACAGGCCGAAGCCGCAATCGTCAGACAAATTGACCCGACTATCGGCCGGTGTCTTGGGCTGGACAGCACGCTGCATTGAGCCCTAAGGAACCAGCGCCGGTTCGTGAGCGGATGTGGCGCTGCGGCCACCATTCGGAGCACGGGGGTTTCGACCTGCTCCCAAAGCCGCTCAAGGCCATCTAGGGCTTTCCGGCTGTCGTCGATGGCGCCTTCTGGCTTGCACTCGATGCCGGCGATTTGCCGGCGGCAGGCGGTGGCGCGGCGGGAGGATCTGGTGCTGCGGGCACTGCCGACCCGATCTTCACCGAGATGCCGAACAGGCGCCATTGACCGTTCACCGGCGCATAGAGCAGGTCGAAGCTGAGCTGCTGCGGCACGGAGGGAAAGAAGCCGGCCATGCGCATCAGGCCGTTGGCCTCGATCTGCGGCAGCAGCGTGAGCTGCGGTTCAATCGCGGCGACGCCCGAGAGATCGAGATGGTCGCTGCGCTCCTTCGCAAAAATCTCCGCGAGCTTCTCGGCGCTGTTGACCTGGAAGGCGGGCGCGCCGAGCTCGCGCAGCACAGTGTAGTTGCCGGTCTTGTTGGCCTGGTCGAGCGCGATCAATGCGGTGCGGATCAGGATCAGCACGCCATTGCGGTCAATTTGCGCAGGCCTCGGCGGCGCCTCGGCGCGCGCACCAGCGCAGCCGCCTAACGCGACCAGGACGGCCAGCACAGCAACATAAAGAGCAGTGAGTGTAGGGAGAGGCCGCCTCACCACGCGAACGTGACGCCTGCCCTGCTGCCGATGCCGCCCTGATCAAAGCCGGCGCCGACGCCGACGTTCACCACCGCATAATCCGTCAGGCGCATTTGCGCGACGACGCTGCCGGCGTTCTGGCCGCGAAAATTGCCCCAGTTGGTGGAGATGGCAAATCGCTTGTCGGCCGGCAGCGCGGTGCCGCCCATCGAAATCGCGATCGCGGTGCCCTCGAACGACTGCCGCATCTGATGTTGCAGGACGTTGACGCTGGACTGCAGTCCGGAAATGTCCGGCATCGTGATGGTCGTCGCCGCCAGATGCCCCGCCACGTCCGTCGTCACCAGCGAAACCGGCCCGCTTTGCGCTGCAAGGCTCGCCGCCGAGGTGAGGCCGGAGAGCTTGTAGGTGTTCGACGCGGTGCCGATGGCGACCTGGTTGGCCGCAGTCGCGGTCGCGCCCGCGCCAAAGGCCGCCGAATTGCTGTACGCCGCGGTCGCTCCAGAACCAACCGCCGTGGCGCTGTTGCCAGACGCCGTGCTGTTGGTGCCGTTCGCGGTGCTATAGTCGCCAATCGCGCTGCTATTGTAGCCGCTCGCGGTGCTTCCTGTGCCACTCGCGGTGCTGCCGGTGCCGCTGGCGGTGCTATAGTCGCCGCTGGCCTGACTGTTGCTGCCTACAGCCGCGCCGGCAATGCCGCTCGCCATGGCCCCGCCGATAGCGGTGCTAAAGTCGCCGCTGGCGGTGCTGGTGTAGCCTACAGCCGTGCTTACGCTTCCGCTCGCCATGCTGGCGGGGCCAACCGCCACGCTATCCAGCTTGCTCGCGGAGCTGGAGGCACCGATCGCTACGCTACCTTCCCCGGTGGCGCTGCTTCTTCGACCATATGCCGAACTGGAGAGACCAGTCGCTACAGCAGAATCCCCGCAGACAGTACTGTACTGACTGCCACCGTCATTCCCCGCCGGATTTGTCCCGGCCCCACCATTGCTGCATTCGACCGCTCGTGCTGCCGAGGGCAGGAGCAGTGGGACGGCCAGCAGAGCACATGTGACCGTGAGAGGGATGAGCCGCTTGTGCCGGGAACCTGGCGCATTGCCGGCGGGTGATGTGCGGCCTTCAGAGACAATTCGTCTGTGCGCCCGGCGTGCGTCGAAGACGATACGCGCGCTGACCGCGCATACCCAGAGCGACAATCTCATTGCTTAACCCTTCCCCGCAAGCGACATATCGCCAGGCAAATTGCCCCGAGGACCGGTCATTGTCTTGGGCTACACAGCACCACGTATTGAGCCCTGCGGAACTAACGCGAAATCATGAGCTGCTGTGGCGCTGCGGCCACCATTCGGAGGACGGGGTGTCTCTTCGCGTTGTCGCGCCGGCAGCAGACTGACCAATCCTTGGTCATCGCGCAGGCGTGTGAGCCTGACTTTTGGCCTGCCAACTTGACACGGCAAGCGTGCGTTCAACTTTGCCACGACCTTGCTTAGCTGGTGACGATGAAGTCCGAGATCGCGCCGTTGGAAAGCTCGCTCAACCTGCATCTTTCGTCCAAGCGCCGGAGCATCTTCTTCGGCCACAACCTTGCCGCCCCGCAATATCGTCCACCGCGTGGATGCGGCGGACCTGCTCGTTTAAATGGCTTACACTCTCTTGCGTACTTAGAACTTCCAGTTGAAGTTGGCGCGGACGGACTGGTCGGAGACGCTGGAGGCGAACTGCCCGCTATAGGACACGCCGAGCGTGGCGCTGGGCGCGATGGCGAAATCGAGACCTGCTTCCACCACGGCCGAGTTCTTCGCGATCGGCACGCCAGCGATCGTGAATGGCGCACCGCCTGCGAGGGCAACGGTCGAGAGCGGCGTCACGTCGCCGAAAGCGTGCCGCCAGCCGAGCGTGCCCCTCGCCGTGGCGTTGACACCGCCCAGCATGAAGCTGGTCGAGGTGCGCAGACCCAGCGTCGAGAAGGTCGCATCGGACGAACCGCCGTTGTTGGATAGCGCCGCCGCGTGCCCCGTCTCGCGGAAGCCGTCAGTGTGAAGGTCCACATAGGCCAGATTGGCGAAGGGCTCGAAGCCGAACGTGCCGGCGCGCATCCCGTAGGCCAGTTCGCCGAAGGCCTGCACGGTGCCGGCGTCGTATTTGCCTGCCAGGCTGTCGGAGAAGCCGGGGAAGGTGACGAAGCGGCTGGTGGAGAGATTGTGCCATGTATAGGCAGCACCCGTGCGGAAGGCGAGATTGCCCCACTCCGTACCGCCATAGAGGCCGAGGTGGTAGTTGTCGCTCGTCCCGGATGAAGCCCGGTCGCGAACGTTGAAGTTGGTCTGGCTGTAGCCGCCGAGCAGGCCGAGGCGCCAGGTATCGAGGACCCGACCATCGCCGCCGACGAAAATGCCGCCGGTCGAGCGGTTCAGCCGCGCCGCATTGCCGTCACTCTCGGTATGGCCCCATGATCCGAAGGCACGTCCCCACAGGGCAAAGCGGTCGGTGGTGGCGGGAACATATTCCGGACCGCCCGACGCGTAGCTCATCACTGGCGTGCTCACCGCGCCGACCGCATCGAAGGCGGAGCGCAGGCGGTCGTTCATCGCATCGCGCACGAAGCGGCTGTCCTCGACCAGCGCCGTCTTCGCCGAGGCATGGATCTCGCCGGAAAGCTGGTCGAAGGCGTGTTGTGCCGCGCCATCGGTCGGAAGCCAGGCGATGGCGGTGTAGATCGGATTGCCCGTGCCGAGGCTTTCGGCACCAGCGCCCGCAGCCTTCTGGTTTGGGGTCAGGCCGATCGAAGCGAACGATTTGGTCTGCACCACGTCGAGATAGACGTGCGTGGGGTCGTAGTGATCGACCAAGCCGATGAAGGTGGAGAGCTTCGTGTCGCCGGTCAGCGTATAGGTGCCGCTGACGCCGCCATTAGCCTGTAGCACGGTGTAATGCGTGCCGATCACATAGGGAGCGGCGTCGAGCTTCACGACATTGAGCGTCGCACCATTGGCGATTGTGGCTGTGCCCGTGGCATTGATCCGGTCATTCTGGCCCGTCGAGGTCAGTTCAACCTGATAGATCGAGCCTGATGCCTGCGAGAGGTTGCCGTTGATCGTCAGTGTGCCGATCGAGTTGCCCGGCGCGATGATGCCGCCGGCGCTGGCCACAACACTGCCGACCGTGCCGTTGCCGCCGAGAATGCCGCCGTTCGACACCGTGACCAGCGAATTGGCGATCGAGCCGTTCACGGCCAGCCGGCCGCCGGTGATGTTGGTTGGACCGGTGAAGCCGCTGGAATCGGCGGTCAGGATCGTGTTGCCGGCAAGCTGATTGAGCGTGCCGAACCCCTGAATGGTCGAGGCAAACGTGTAGGCGGGATCGGTATGGTTGAAGTTGATCATCCCGGTGCCGGCCCCGAAGGTGACGAGCGGCGCATTGAGCGTGCCCGCGCCCGTCGGAGCCTGACCGGCGGCCGCGCCGATGTTCAGCGTTCCGGTCGAGCCGGCGCCATTCGCGATAGACATGGTTCCGCCAGCATTGACGGTGCCGCCGTTGGAGATGGTCAGGGTGCCGGTGCCGTCATTGCCGACGGCGAGATTGCTGGAGGTCCAGGACGAGCCAAGGCCATCAACTGTCGCGAAACCGGTCGAGCCGGAATTGTTGCCTATCAAGCCGAGGTTGCTGATCACCGCGCCGCCGTTGCCGACCATCAGCGTGCCGGTCCCGGTTTGGCCGACTGCGAGATTGCTGGAACTGGTCCAGGTCGAGCCAGCGCCGGTGACGCTTACATTGTTTGGGCCTGCCGAGTTCCAGCCGATAATGCCTTGGACATCGGTCACCGTGCCTCCGTTACTGATCGTCAGCGTCCCCTTACCGGTACTGTTATAGCCGACAAAGAGATTGCCGGAATCTGTCCAGGACGAGCCATCGACCGTCGCGCTCCCGGTCGAGTTGTAGCCGATCGCGGCGCTGCGGCTGGTGACTGTGCCGCCGTTCTTGATCGTCAGCGCGCCGGTGCCGGAAACGCCGACAAAGAGATAACCGGAATTGGTCCAGGACGAGCCGGTGCCATCGACGGTCACGCTGCCGGTCGAGCCGGCATTGTAGCCGATGTAGGCGCCGGTGCTGGTGGCTGTTGCGCTGGTGACTGTACCGCCATTGCTGATCCGCAGCGTGCCGGCACCGGAATAGCCGACAGCGAAATTGCCGGAACTGGTCCAGGACGAGCCGGTGCCATCGACGGTTGCGGTGCCGGTCGCGCCGGTATTGTAGCCAATCGCGGCGTCGACGTTGGTGACTGTGCCGCCGTTGCTGATTGTCAACGTGCCGCCGCTCTGGGACGGCGTGCCGGTGGCGGAGTTGCCAACTATGAGAGCGTTATTAATCGTCCAGGACGAATGGGTAGCACCAGACGAGCCGGTGACCGTCACCGTGCCGATCGAGTTGGCATTGTAGCCGATGAAGTTCCAAGCGGTGCTGCTGCTGCTCACCAATGTGCCGTTGCCTGAGATTGTCAGCATGCCGCTGCCGTTAACGCCGACCGCGACACTGTTCACAGCCGCGCCAGCTATAGTAATCGCGGTCGGATTGGGAGTGATAGTATCGATATTCGCGTCCGTCGTTCCGTTCGGGACAGCGTTGTTGTCCCAGTTGCCAGCAGTATTCCAGTCAGTGGTTCCGGCAGCACCAGTCCAGTTTTGAGCCCGAGATGAAGTCGTCGTCAGCGCCAATCCAAGCGCGGCGATCAATGTGGTGATGAGCAGATCGCCGCGGAGCGATCCGCGCTGGCCGGTGTGACAAGCGAGCGCCTGATGCCGGCTGTGCGATACCTGTGAGGGCTCGGCTCGGCGCTCAGCATCGCCCGCTCGCTCAACGATTTGCATCCCGTTCTGTTTCCTGTCTCTGCGATTGCCGAGCAAGTCGCAACTTGCCGTTTTCGGGGCTCGAACAGATGGCAGCCCTAGAATCCGTCTTGCTTCGCCGACCAGATAACCCAGGGGCGGCAGATCCGCTTGGACTGGGGCGAACAACGTTTGGACCCCCGCGATCATTCAGCCGTCTTTTTTCGGTGCGATGCAGTCCGGCAACATCGGCGAGAGGCTTTGCCGGGATACAAGTTCGCGAGCTGACTCCACGCTTGCAAATTGGATGAACCGCTGAACCTTGGAGCGGCCTGCTGCGAATACAGTCGCTGCCCATTGCAACGCGGCAAACGGCGGTCGGTATCCGAAACCCTTCACGGAAGAGGTTGATCGCTATACCAACGCAGTGCGGATCGAGCGATCGCGAGGCTTAAATGAGCAACGTTTGGACTTTCTTTGGCGTCGTACATCCAGAAAGAATACCCATCACCTTGCCCAACGAGATTGTCGGGGAAAGCGAAGAGTGGGGCGGTGGGCGACTATGAGTTCGCAGTGCGAATTCATGCGGGCCAAATCGTTATCGATTTGAGCGTTGAGAATGAGGGAGTTGACGTTGATGCGCTGCGGAACGTCGCGACCTCTCAAGCAGAAATCCTCACTAACCTCATTGGCTACGACCGCGCTTACAGAGATCAAATCCGCAGTCTGTCAAAGCGATCGAGCTTGGAGGGTGTTTGGCATCGACATTCCGGCATTGAGTAGGGACCGAGAAGCCACGCCTCCAGCGATCGACACCTCGATTCTGTTAGCCGTCGGGGCAAACCCCGAAGCACAACTGGTGCTAGCTGATTTCACCAACGCGATGCGGTTTCCGGTCGGCACGGGCTTTTATTGTTACCGCGCCATCGAAGCGATGATGCAATTCGTAAAGGACACCGACGACGAAAACGACAAGGTAGCGTGGCCAAAACTTCGAGAGAGGCTGCGTGTTAGTCGCGAAGCGATCGACGCGGTTAAGGCGCATGCTGATCTTCCTCGTCACGGGAAGCCGAGCGCGATGACCGATTCCGAGCGCGTGTTGGTGTTTAAGATCGCCGACGAAATGACTCGTCGATTTCTCGTGTATCTCCAGAGGAACGACCAAAAACCGTTAGGGGGCTGGAGAGTTCAGCGAGCAGGGCCGAAACCAGAACAGTGACCGTCCCACCTTGAAGTGGGTGGGACAAAAAGGACAAATTCCGATGCAACGACAATGATGAATTCTGGAAATGGCGCTCCCTAGGGGAGACGAAGGGCAACTCAGGAGACTACTGAAAACAAGCACAAATCAGCTTCGCTGCTGATTGATTGCTACCACCATTTGCTACCACCCGCAACGCAGCGCCTGTGGGGCCGCGCCGCTCAGTTTCGGCCTTGATAAACTAGCTTATTTGCTCGCCAGGATCGGTCTTTGCAGCATCTTTTGTACGAGTGAAGCTCGGACACTCAGCGGCTAAAGTCGAAACCAAGGCAAGGTGAGATAGACGCACGCAGTCATCGAGAGGACCGGAACCAGCCACACCCAACCTGACCAGCCAAGCGTTTGGTTCCAGCGCACCGGAAACATTGCGGTAACAAGGGCGAGCACGAGGGCTCCAAGTGCGGCCGACGCGGCCCAGCCGTACCAGTACATCGCAGGAGCAAGAAAGCCCATCGCGGGATCGGCGATGTCTCGCGTGTGATGCGTACCCAGGAGCACTATACCCAGCGACGGAAAAACGGTGAACAACGCGAGGTCCTTGGCGATTGCTATCACGTAGAGGACAGCGAACGACATGCCGAACGCAAATGCAAAACGGCGCAACGCGACCGATGATGTCACGAGCCGAAACCTTTGATGTTGTTCACGACGTGGCCGGTAAGGAAGCCCCACCAGACGATGAAGGCAAGGAGCGAGGTGAGCATGGTACGCGTCTGGGTGGGCTCGTTGTCGTTCGGGCGTCGCCAGCAAACCCAATAGGCGGGCAGCAACGCCAACCCAATAGCGGCGAAATGTTCCTTGAGGTCGAAGAAGCCAAGGACGTGCCAATGACCGGCGCGTTCTAACTCAGGCCTAACTTCAACACGAAAGTACAGATACACAATTCCACCCAGCAGAGTGGAGACCGCAAAAAGAACGACCACGGCGTTAGCGAAGGAGCTTGAACGCACCGAACGAAAGCGGCCAAAAAATGAACTGGGCCGAGCGCCAGCGGTTGCCCACGTCGCCAAGGTCTGGTGTGTAATTGCACCAAGCAACGCGACGGCGACCAAGCCGTGGATGATCAGAAGTGCGGTAGGCAAGACCGCGCTCCCGCAATCGGTCCTGACGGCTTCACTGGAAAAGCTCCTCCGTCCCGAATGGCTCTGCCGACCACGGCCGGAACCGATTGAGGGTGAATTTCGTCGTCTGGCCGGGTTGGACATCGACAAGCACGTAATTGTACTCCTCTTTTGGAGACTGTCCCTTCCAGTAGAGGTCCGGCGGATAGTCAGCGGGCACCTTGATGCTCGTGCGACCGGGAAGGATCGGGTCTTGTTCCGCGCCCCCACCACCGAGCATCAGATACTTCACCCCATCTACATTATAGATTTCCGTGGTGTGGACGTGCCCGTTCAGCACGACCACCTCCATGTCTTTGGCATACGACGCAATCACCTTGTGCGGGTTATCGGGAGCCGGGATAGGTCCGAGGCCCGAGCGCGCAAAGACCGGATAATGGAAGATGATAAAGACTTTCCGAACTCCATTCGTCTTCGCCTCGTCCATCCACGTCTTAAGTTGCGTCATCTGCTCGGCATACTTCGGCCGATCAGCGTCCCATAGCGAGGGCGACCGATAGTCGTACTTGCCGCTCCACAGATAGATGAACCGGGTGCCCTTAAAGTCGAATTTGTAGATGAGGTTTTCCGGCGTGACACCGAGCTTCTTTAGATAGGGCACCGCCGAAAGAACGCCCTCGATTTTCGGATCGGCCCATACCTCATGATTGCCCACGCTCATGAAAAATCGCCCATCCAACCCGGCCGCACGCATCTCATCATCTGGTGGGGGCAGCTTCTTCAACATCGTATCGTTCACACGCTTCCAATATGGGCTGTCACTGACGGTTAAGCCCTGATTGCCCCACCATACGGCGTCACCGCTATTGACCACGAATTTGGCTCGACCGGATTGAACGTCCTTCACGATTTCACGGGTAACCCATTCACCGCCCTGAAGCCGGAACATGGTCCGGTGCACGCCAGGCAGCAGCTTCAAGTCTTCAACGGACGCCTCAGTTACCCAACCGTTATCCACCGTCAGGGTCATGACCTCCGTTTTGGACGCGAACGGCATGACCACCTTGATCAATTCCTTTGTGACGGGATCGAAGATCATTTTCACATCCCTCGCCACCACGGCCTCTGCAACCTTTTCCGGCATGACCAGCCCAAACATCTCAACAAAGAACTTGTTGAGGTCCGGCTGCCCTTCTTTCAACGGGAGGTACATCATCGGTCGGGTATCACCGACGGCAGCGAACGAAAACCCCGCCCCTTCGGCAGACTGTGCTTGCGCGGTCGTTGCTTGCGCCAGCACATCTTGAGCGAGCGGCACAGAGAGTACCGGCAGGGTTGCGAGAGCGCCGAGCACAAGGCGACGATTTGGATCGTTAGGCAGGAGGGATGGCATGGCGATAACCCAATGATCGAGGGAAGGAGTGCACCACTGCACTATTCGCGGCCTCGTAAGAGGTATCGGCGAACTACCGAGCTCTCTTGATGCATATCAAGCCCTCTTGGGCCAGCCATTTGGCCTTGTATAATACCTAAACGGACAATAAGGTTCTTTACAGCCTTGATCTGGAGGGCCTCGGCCATGCACGGCACACCGCTTATCACCTACATCCGCGTATCCACGTCAGCTCAGGGCCGCTCGGGTCTCGGCATTGAGGCCCAACGCCACGCCCTCGCCCACTTCGCGGCTGCCGAGGGGTACGAAGTAGTCCGCGAGTTTGTGGAGGTGGAGACCGGCAAGGGCTCCGATGCGCTAGATCGCAGGCCGCAGCTCAAGGCCGCGCTCGCGGCAGCACGGAAACTCCGGTGTCACGTCGGGGTCGCGAAGCTCGACCGCCTCAGCCGCGATGTTCACTTCATCTCCGGCCTGATGGCTCACAAGGTGCCCTTCCTGGTTGCCGAACTTGGGCCTGACGTAGACCCATTCGTGCTGCACCTCTTCGCCGCGTTAGCCGAGAAGGAACGCGCCCTCATCTCTACGCGCACCCGGCAAGCACTCTCAGCCGCTAAGGCCCGTGGTGCCACTCTGGGCAACCCGAAGCTCCACGTGGCCCGCAGGAGCGCGTTGGAAGCCGTGAAGTCCGGGGCTGACCGATACGCTGCGAATGTCCTCCCTATTATCCGTGAGGCACAAAAGGCTGGCGCAAGCACGCTGCGGCAGATTGCTGACGCGTTGAACGCCCGAGGGATACCAACGGCTCGCGGCGGGCATTGGTATGCACAGTCAGTAGCTAACATCCTCGAACGAGCCTGAGAGACCCGAGGGCCCCCGGCACCCCGCTGAATTCCTACGGGTCCCCTATCGCTCACCGGGCCCCTATTTGGACGACCCCCACCCCTCGACTTCAAATGCTCGACTTAAAGGCTGCTGCCGCCTCCGCCGAGCTTACGGCTGCAGTATTCTCACGGGCCACACAAAATGATGCCGCCGAGCACACGCCCCGATTTCAAATGCTCGACTTAAAGGGTTGCGCCGCCGCCGAGGTTCACAGGGCCGCGTGTTCGCCACAGGGAACGAGGCGATGCACTGGGTTCATTCGGGCAACCCTGCTTTCCGAAGACCCTCGGTCATCAACTTCGCATTTGATCGCCCGCCGCGAGCGATCCACGAAGATATTGTAAAGGCGGGATTGACCTCAAGCAGACGCGCCGCCGCTTCACGCGTCTCGTCGTCACGTCCGAGATGGGCGAAGGCGGATGCGAGAACGCAGCAAGCTCCCGGATGAGAGCGGTTCAGACGCAGGGCTTTTTTCCCCGCGGCGATGGCCTCGTCAAAGCGGCGAAGCTCAATAGAGGCGTACCCTATCCCAGCAAACGAATACTGTAGCCACGGGTCTACCGGGCTTACGCGCACGGCGCGCTCAAAGCTTGGGACCGCTTCCTCCAGCAGCCCCGCGACCCTATAGACATGGCCTCTGCAGTTCCATGCGTGAAATGAATTGGGGTTGAGTGCGACCGCCCGGTCGGCCATCTCGATCTCACTCTCACTATCTCCGACCGTGAACGCCGAGACTATGGCAGCCCATGCCAAGATGTCTGGGTCACTGTCGTCGACGCTCAATGCCAGGCGAAAAAGCCGAACTGCTTCCTTGCGCTCGAATTGAAGATCGACGGCATAGCCGAGTTGGATGTTGAGATGGTGACAACCCGCTGCCAGCGCCGCGACCAACCCGAACCGAGGGTCCAGCTCCAAGGCGCGATGAGCCAGCCTTAGCGCCTCGGCCAATGGTTCGGGGGTAGCTAAGGAGAACTGCTGCATAGCCCGGAGATAATAGTCATAGGAAGTCAGGTTCTCCGGTCGCCGCCGCGCCGCCATTGCCATTTCCGTTTGAAGCAATTTTGGCTGAATGGCCGAGACAACGGCGAGCGTGACTTCGTCCTGCAGAGCGAAAACATCCGTCAGGTCACGCTCGAACCTGTCCACCCAAATGTGCGCGCCTGTTACCGCATCAATCAGCTGCCCGGTGATCCGGACTTTACCGGCCGCCTTGCGCACAGAACCCTCAAGGACGTAGCGCACGCCAAGCCTGCGCCCGACTTCCTTGATATCGACGGCTCTGCCCTTGAAGGTGAAGCTCGAGTTACGCGCGATTACGAACAGCCAATGAAACCGGCTGAGCGCCGTAATGATTTCCTCAACCATCCCGTCCGCAAAGTACTCCTGCTCGGGATCACCGGACATGTTTTCAAACGGCAGCACGGCAATGGAAGGCTTGTCGGGTAGCGGAAGTGGTCTATCCTCGGCAACTGCAGCACTGCGAATGGCTTCGGCAAGCTCGCGAGCGGCGTAGGCCCTGATCGGGTCTTCGATATTCTTGACCTGCTGCAGGCCCATGTCAGTGAAGGCAACCGGCAAAACCTTCCTGACCTGCTCATAGGTCGTCCCACAAACGCAAACGCCACCCGGCTGCGCCAGGGCCTGCAAGCGCGCCGCGATGTTCACTCCGTCTCCGAACAGATCACCCGCGCGCACCATCACGTCACCGACGTGGATACCAATGCGGAAGCTGATGCGCTTGTCTGCCGGGAGACTGGAGTTCGCCTCCCCGAGAGCAGCCTGCGCCTCCACCGCGCAATGCACTGCTTCCACAGCACTCCCGAACTCCGCAAGGACACTATCGCCCGCCGTGTTCGCTATACGACCCCCATGTTCCCCAATGAGCCTGTCGAGGATCGCGCGACGTTCGGTCAGGCCCTTGAGCGTGCCGATCTCATCGATGCCCATGAGACGGCTGTAGCCCTCGACATCCGCTGCGAAGACTGCGACGAGGCGTCGGCTGACCGCGATAGGGTCTGACATGCGTGCCTAATCCCTAAGCCCTCACCCTTCCGGCACCCCCGCTAGCCGCAGGCCCTCATAGACGCGCTCGCGTCCCGCGAGATATACGGGGTGGTTGCTTGGGCTGTTGGTGCGATAGCGGCGGATACTGAAACTCGGATTGAGCGCAAGGCCCGCCTGCGCGGTAGCCCGAGCCTCATCCAGCTCACCGACAAGCGCCAAGGCGGCCGCGAGATAGAAATGCGCCATAGGATAATTGCGGTTGGCCTCAAGGCTGCGGCGCAGCCAAACACGCGCTTCGGCGTCGGCGCCCTGCCAAAATTTGGCGAGGCCGATAAACAAACTCCAGATATAGACGCCTGTATCTCGTGGAGAGAGACGGAGCGCTTGCTCCATATGGGCTTCGGTTTCCCCGCCCCGACCGAGAAAAAACTTCGCAGTCCCGATGTTCGCGTGCGCTCGGGCCAAATTCCGATCCAGCGCCAACGCCCGCTCGCATTCTGCGATGCCTTGAGCCGCGCGGTTCGTATAAATTTGCACGGCGCCCAGGACGAAATGAGCTATGGGATGGTTCGGTGCCAAGGACAGCGCCTTTGTGACGGTCGCCTCGGCTGCGGCAACACGTTCTATCCGATCGTCGGGGAACAAGTTGGTGCCAATTGCAAAATTAACCCACGCTGTGCCGACCAGCGCCTCAACATTTCCCGGTTCGAGTGCCAAAGCCCGTTCATAGAAGCCGCGCGCTTGCGCCATGATTTCGATTGCTCGGCCCATGTTGAGCCAAGCGGCGCCTTGGAAACACAAGTCAGTCGCGTCGGGATGCGGTGAATGCTCCGCTCGCCGCGCTTCGACCGCAATCAATTGCGAGTTCAGCGTATTGGCGAGCCGCGATACAATTTCGTCCTGCATATCGAAGAGGTCGGCGACGGGCTTGTCGAAGCGCTCGGCCCAAAGGTGATTTCCAGTCTCGGCAGCGATCAGCTGCACATTCACCCGAAGCCGGTTACCACCACGTTGCATCGAACCTTCAAGAACGTACCGGACGTTCAACTCGCGCCCGATTTGCTTCACGTCAACGGCCTTGCCCTTGAAGGTGAGCGCCGTGCTGTGAGCAATGACGAACGAGCCGCTGATACGCGACAAGTCCGTGGTCAGGCTCTCGGTCACACCGTCAACGAAATAGTCTTGCTCGGGATCGCCGCCGATATTTGCGAAAGGCAGCACCACTATGGACAAGCGCGGGGCGGAAGATAGCGGCGGTACAATTCGGTCAAAATGCGCGCCCACACCAACCGCATAGGCGTGTATCGGAAGGGCGATGTTCTTGAGCTTCTGCTCACCAAGCTCGGCGAACTCGACTGCGACCTTGCCGCGCACCTGATCGTAGGCTGAAGATGAGAGGCAGATGCCCCCCGGCTCAGCGATACCCTCAAGCCTCGCAGCGATGTTGACGCCGTCCCCGAGAATGTCTTCGCCCTCGATCAGGATGTCTCCGAGGTTAATCCCGATCCGAAACAGCATCCGCCGATCCTGCGGGATACCTTGGTTGCGCTCGGCCATCAGGGCCTGCACCGCCACGGCGCATTCGACTGCATCGACCACCGAGGGGAACTCTAGCAGCACCCCATCCCCCGTGGTCTTCACGAGACGACCCCCGTGTTTTGCCACGAGAGCGTCGGTAACCTTGCGGTGTTCACGAAGCGTCCGAGCGGTGCCGACCTCGTCGAGGCCCATGAGCCGCGAGTAGCCCGCCACGTCGGCTGCGACTATGGCTGCTAACCTGCGTCCGACCCGAGGAGGTGGTTGTGCTGGCTTCATGGTCAAGCCTGCTCCTAACGCGGCATCTTGTACGAAGGTGGAGCCGGGGGGCAAGGGTTCTCGCGGTCCACAGATGCCCATGACCGCTGCGGTGCTTGAGGCGGTGGCATTCTGGGCATCGGACACGGCCCCCACGCGGGGAAGCCTTGGGGCCGTCAAAGATGAGCCTCTCCGCGCCCACTGGACCCCTGCGAGCGCGACCACGCCCCTCGGCTTCAAATGGTCGACCTAAAGGAGGCGGCCGCAGCCGAGGTTACGGCAGCATGGTGTTACTACACACCGGAGCGTTGATCGACGCCCGCAGTCGCGACCAACTCCCCTTCGCAACGAAGTGTCGCGATGGCCCAGAAGCTGACCTCATTCGATCACCTCGGTAGCCCGGACGAGCAACGAGGGCGGCACGGTGAGACCGAGCGCTTTGGCAGTCTTCATGTTGATCACTAGGTCGAACTTGCCGCTGGCGCTCCCTAGGGGAATCGAACCCCTGTTTCAGCCTTGAGAGGGCCGCGTCCTAACCGCTAGACGAAGGGAGCGTGAGGGACAGGACATAGCCGCGAATTCCGCCGGCGGCAAGCCTCGATCGGTACGGATCGACAGTGCTCATTTGTCGGGTCGTCTTTGTCGGGTCGTCATGGCGAACGCCCATTGCCCCGAATGGTGATTGTTGAGGCAAATTCGGGGCAACGATCTGGCTTAACCAATTCAATCCTGGGGCTATGGGTCCCGAGCTCGCGCGTCGCGCGCCCCGGGACGACGATCTGGGGATGAGGTCGCTTCTGAGCCCGCCTTAGACGGAAATGCCGCGAGCCCCCCCTTACGGCTCGTTGGCAAATTTCAGCCGTCCTGCCGGCTTCAGCGTGTGTGCGTCGAAGGTGCGGATTTCGGTGACCCCGCCGACATCGAGCGTCACCAGCACGCGGTCGCCGGCGACCGCGGTCGAGATGATCTTCGCGCCCTTCGGCAGGGTGGCGGTGACGTCGCTCAGCGCCTCGACCGCCCTTCCCTCGGACTTGAAAAGGCGGTAGCCCACCGCGATCAGGACGGCGCAGATCGCCAGCGCCGTGGTCAACCCCGCGATCAGCATCATCCGCCGCACCCGCGCGAACAGCGCGGCTTGCTCGGAGGTCGGTTCGGGAACAGCGGTTTCGGTCGTCATGCAGGGCTCTGGGTCAGCGCAAAGGATGGAGGTTGTCGTCACCGGCGACGAGGGTTCGGCCCGGCTCGACCGGGTGCTCGCCGCGCGCCTGCCGGACCTGTCGCGATCAAGGCTGAAAACCCTGATTCTGGCGGGCGCGGTGAGCCTGAAGTCCGCCGCGGTCCGCGACCCCGCTTACCACGTCGCATCAGGCGATACGATCATAATCGACGTGCCGGAGGCTGCCCCCGCCGAGCCCATGGCTGAGGATATCGCGCTCGATATCGTGTTCGAGGACGACGACATCATCGTCATCATCAAGCCGGCGGGCCTCGTCGTGCACCCGGCCGCCGGCCACGAGACAGGCACGCTGGTGAACGCGCTGATCGCCCATTGCGGTACCTCGCTGTCCGGTATCGGCGGGGTACGCCGGCCAGGCATCGTGCACCGGCTGGACAAGGACACGACCGGCCTGATGGTGGTCGCCAAGAACGACCTCGCCCACCAGTCACTGTCGGCGCAATTCGCCGACCACGGCCGCACCGGCGAGATGCGGCGCGGCTATCTCGCCTTTGCCTGGGGCGTGCCGAACCGGCAGCGCGGTACGGTCGATGCGCCGATCGACCGTCACCCGCATGCGCGGGAGAAGATGGCCGTGAGGCAGAGCGGCCGCACGGCGGTGACGCATTGGGAAATCATGGAGAGCTTTGCCGGGCGCGACGGCGAGCCTGTGGCCTCGCTGCTCGCCTGCGAGCTCGAGACCGGGCGCACCCACCAGATCCGCGTCCACCTGTCCCATATCGGTCACCCGCTGCTGGGGGATGCCGTCTACGGCCCCCACTTCAAGACCAAGGCGAACCAGCTCGGGCCAGAATCGCAAGGCGCCCTCGCCGCCCTTGGCCGGCAGGCCCTGCACGCTTATCTGCTGGTAATCGAGCACCCGCGAAGCGGAGAACTCCTCCACTGGGAACAGCCTTTGCCGGAGGATTTGCTTCTCCTGGAGGGGAGACTAAAAGCGGCGCTATGACGCAGGCCACTTAGGAAAAGCTTTACATTACAAAAAGTTATGGCAGCCACACGGGGACGTGACGTCAACAATCCTTCCCTAAATGACCCCCCATGGGGTATATTGCGCCTGCGTTGAAAGATCGACGCGGAACATCGCAGCCCGGCCGGCTTTAACCAAGCGGTCGTCTGCCTGGCCCGCCGCTATCGGGGGCCTGAACCTTTGGAGGGCGCAAGTATGGCCCGCGCAGCCACGTTGCCGGTTCTGAATGGAGAGTCCGGCCTTTCCCGTTACCTCGCCGAGATCCGCAAATTTCCCATGCTGGAACCCCAGCAGGAGTACATGCTCGCCAAGCGTTGGCGCGAGCATGACGATCGGGACGCGGCGCATCAACTCGTCACCAGCCACCTCCGCCTCGTGGCCAAGATCGCCATGGGCTACCGCGGCTACGGCCTGCCGATCTCCGAGGTCGTCTCGGAAGGCAATGTCGGCCTGATGCAGGCTGTGAAGCGATTCGAGCCCGAGAAGGGCTTCCGTCTCGCCACCTACGCCATGTGGTGGATCAAGGCGTCGATTCAAGAGTACATCCTGCGTTCGTGGTCGCTCGTGAAGATGGGCACCACCGCGAACCAGAAGAAGCTGTTCTTCAACCTGCGCAAGGCGAAGAGCAAGATTTCAGCACTGGACGAGGGTGATCTGCATCCCGACCAGGTGAAGCTGATCGCAAGCCGCCTCGGCGTCACCGATCAGGACGTCATCGACATGAACCGCCGTCTCGGCGGCGACGCGTCGCTGAACGCACCGATCCGCGACGACGGCGAGGCCGGCGAATGGCAGGACTGGCTGGTCGATACCTCGCCCAACCAGGAAGCCTTGATGGCCGAGCACGAGGAATACGATCATCGCCGTGACGCCCTGCATGGCGCCATGGGCGTGCTCAACCCGCGTGAACGTCGCATCTTCGAGGCGCGGCGCCTTGCGGACGAGCCGATGACGCTGGAAGACCTCGCAGCCGAGTTCGGCGTGTCGCGCGAGCGCGTCCGCCAGATCGAGGTCCGCGCCTTCGAGAAGGTGCAGGCCGCGGTCAAAGGCACGATCGCGAAGCAGGAACAAGCAGCGCTGGAAGCCGCGCACTAAGCGCGAGATTTTCCAGCGCCAACAATTGGCGGATCGAAGAGACTGAAAAGCCGGCGGCAACGCCGGCTTTTTTGTTTGCCGGAACGCAACCAGCCTCGCGGTGTCATGCCCCGGCTTGACCGGGGCATCAGTACGCCGCGGCTTGTCGATTGGACCACGACCGTCTCGGCGTACTGGAATCGCCCGGTCAAGCCGGGCGATGACAGCGGTGATTGCGATCAATAAGACGCGCGAAACTATTGCGCGAGCGTGTCCGCAATTCGAGCAAACGCTCCGGAGCTCGACGAGAATCGAGAACGGCGATAGTCGAGCGAGGAGACGTCGAGAGCGTGATGAACGCTCTCCAGTCAATCATTCCCAATCAACCACGCTTGTCGCAGGACGTTTGCTGGTGTATGTGCTGCGGCCCCCGGCGCGATATCGCGCCCTTTTTGTTCAAAGCTCTCAAGGGAGGCGGCATGAAATGTAGATCGACACGTTCTGACCACCGCCGCCCATTGGTGATCGGCAATCGGTCATGAGCTGAACGCCGCTTCGCGGCTGTTCTTTCATTCATCTTTCCGGCTACGAGGGGCGTGACGCAACACGGCGTCGCGCCGTGTTGTCATGTATTTGCGGTTCGTTACACCGCTCATCCACCCGCACAGCCGCGTGGAGAGCGGCTTCTTTCGTGCGTCCTGGTATATCCACCGGAACAACTGTCCCGATTGGATTCGGCAGGAGCTGTCGGATCAGTTCACCTGGTTCGCACAGCATCTGCCGATCCCCGGGCGCATCGCGCGGCACTTCAAGCGGCGCGATTCGATTTGGGGCATTTGCTGGTTCGATCCTCAAGCCCGCGAGGCCGTCAGCCGCGCGCGTTACTGCGCTTGGCTGCTTGAGGAGGGTGGCCTGCCGGTGCGCACGATCACAACCTTGCGCCAGCGCGAAGTGATCTGGCGCGATGCGCACCAGATCGTCACGAAGCCTTCCGCCGATCTTCCCAAGGCATTCCCCTGAGCATGGGAAGCCCGGTGGGCTTAGGATGACGATGAAAATCGATAGCGGTCGCTCTTGATTGGCGATCCGGCCCCGGCGGTTTCGGCCGCCGGTTGTCCGGACGCGCCTGGTGCGGAGGAATCCGATGCGCCCTACTCGCCCCACTCCCTTGCGAGGGTCGCGAGCCAGCAGCCTTCGCAATAGCGGGCGTCCTTGAAGTCGATCCAGTTGTGCGCATAGACGTGGTCGAGCGGGATGGCGTAGCGCGCCCGAAGGACGGCAACGAGGATGCGCCACGCCGCAACCTGCGCATCGGTCGGCCCCGTCGTCACATCCGGAAAATTGCCGGCGAACTCGACACCGATCGAATTGTCGCGCACGACCTGATGATAAGTCGCGGAGTTGTCGATGAAGGCGTTGTCGTTGCGATTGGCGCCGTCGCCATGGGTCGGTACGAGGTTCTCGGGGACGGCCCAATAGATCGTGCCGTCGGTCTCGACCCAGACCGTGACACCGCGCCGCGTCGGGTTCTTCGATTGTGCCAGCGCCCCCATGCGGGCCGATCCCGCCGGCCCCTCGGTCTGGTGCACGATGATGTTGTGCCAGGCATGGGCCGCAGTGACGTCGCCCCAGGGCGCGAGCCAGACCATGTTCAGACCGGGAATCGTCGGCGTGCCCGACGCGCGCGCCAGTCTGGCGAGGTCGGGATCGGTTGCCGCGGCCGGGGCGAGGAGTGCAAACGCGGCGAGCAGCGCCGCGAGAAGGCGGTAATGCATGAGGTGGAATGGTCCGTTACACCTCCGCCTTAACATAGGTCAGGCGAACTTGCGTGCCACTTCGGTCGGCAGGTGCGGCAGGTCCGGCTGTAGCGGTGGCGCGCCATCGTAGATAGCGAAATCGTTCTTGCCGCTTTTCTTGGCGGCATAGAGCGCATGGTCGGCGTTTGCCATCAGGCGGTCGGGAAATTGACCGATGCCGCGCTCCCACTGCGCGATACCGATCGAGACCGCGATCGGAATGTCGCCTCCTGAGCAGGTTTGTGCATCCCTGCGGCAGACGTCCAGCACGCGGCGGGCAATCAGCGCGCCCTCGGTCTGGGTCGACGACGGCAGCACGATGCAGAACTCGTCGCCGCCGGTGCGGGCGAGCATGTCGCCGGGTCTGAGGCGCGTCTGCGCCATCAGGGTGAAATGCTGCAGGCAGGCATCGCCCGCCGCATGTCCATGGGTATCATTGATGGCCTTGAAGCCGTCGAGATCGATGATCAGCAGCGAGAACGGCTTGCCGCTCCGCTCCGAGCGGGCGCACTCCTCGGTGAGGCGCTGCAACAGGTGCCGACGGTTGGCGACGCCCGTGAGGTCGTCGAGCAGCGCGAGATCGGCGACCTCATTGCGCAGGCGCTCGATCGCCATCAACAGGCAGCCGAAATTCCAGGCCATCGCCAGAAACACCAGCACGAGGATCAGGGCTGCCTGCAATCCGTTGAAATTGATCGCGGTGATGGCTCCGCCAAAGCCGAGCAGCGCGGCGACGGAGCGGATCAGATGCGCAGACAGCAGCATGAAGGCGACGATCGCGGCGAGACGCGCGCCGGGATTCTCCCGGCCGTCCTGCTTGCCGAGGAGGAGCGGCAGCACCATCACGATCGGCGTCGATTGTCCCAGCGAATAAATGAGGACGCGCGCGGGCATGTAGTCGATCACGACCAGGAACCCGGCGAGGCCGACCGTGGTCAGCAGCGAGACGGCAATTCCCGTACTCCAGGATAACGGCTTGTTGTAGAACCGCGTCACGCCCATGCAAGCGAGCCAGGACGAGAAGATCATCAGCCCGCCGCCGGCAATCAGCGGAAAGCGCGGATCCATCACGCCGCGTAGCATGGTGATGCCGGCACCGACCGCTGCCAGCACCGCAGACGCCGTCCAGAACCGTGCCGCCTCGAACTTGGGATAGGCGTTGGCGACGTAAGCCCAGATCAGGCCCAGCGCCAGGAAGTTGATGACGATGACGATCCAGAGTGTCGACACGCTCAGCATGGCGACCGCGCGACGTGCATCGTCGCGCCCTCTCCGTTTGGCAACCGTCCGTCCATGACCATCCCCGTCTTGTTACGGAGGACAATGCGCGTGGCGCGCTTAACGGAGTCTCACCGCGATCTGCGAAAGCGCGCCTTTGGTTTTGGATTGATGAACGCCGCGCGCGCGTTGCCGGATCGTTAGCCATGTCGTGCGGGCGCCTGGCAGACACCGGCAAGGCGGATTCGCGGACGGAATCACCCATACAAGCGTTTGATCTGTGGATAACGCAATGACAGCGGCGTGACAGCGCAGGGCAGGCGCCCGCGAATCTGCTGAGTTTAGTGTCGAGGATGTTGCGAGGCTGGCCCTCCGCCGAGCATCCCTCGTGTCGCGTTCCACCATTAACCCTTGAGAGGATACTATGGCTAAGAAAGCGAAGAAGGCGAAGAAGGCGAAGAAGGCCAAGAAGGCGAAGAAGAAGTAACGTTACTTCTTGTTCTGCCCGGGTGGAGCCTCGCTCCGCCCGGGCATCAGGTCCGGACGAGACGAAAAACGGCGGGCACAAGGCCCGCTTTTTTGTTGGCTAAGCGTCGACGGCCTCACTTTCTCTCCTCGCAAGCAAGGAGAGGTGAAGAGCCTACCGCTCCGCAAACGCCAGCCTCGCGCCGAGCACGGCAAAACCGGCGGCAAAGCTGCGGCGCAGCCAGGCCATGACGCGAGGGCGGGAAATGACGCGCTCGCGAACGGAGGCGGCAAACAGGCCGTAGACCACGAATACGGCAAATGTCATCGCCATGAAGACGCCGCTCAATTCCAGCATCCGCGCCAGCACATTGGCCTCATCGGCGGCAATGAACTGCGGCAGGAAGGCGAGGAAGAAGATCGAGAGCTTTGGATTGAGGATGTTGATCAAAAATCCTGTGACGATCACCCGCCAGCTCGAACGCTCCTTAATCCGCCCCTCCACCGCCAGCGCCCCGGTCTCGCGCAATGCCTGCCAGGACATGTAGAGCAGATACACCACCCCGCACCATTTCAGCGCCGCGAAGGCGAGCGCGCTGGTGTGGAGCACGGCCGCGAGCCCAAGCATCGCCGCCGTCATATGCGGCACGATGCCGAGCGTGCAGCCAAAGGCGGCAGCAACGCTCGCCCGCGAACCGCGTGTCAGGGCCGCAGCCAGCGTGTAGAGCACGCCGGTGCCAGGCGAAGCGATCACGATCAGGGATGTGAGCAGGAAGGGCCAGGTCATTGCCCGAGCTTATCACCGCGGCTGACGGCGACAATACGACGCCCGAACGGCCGTCAGGAGAGCTGAGCGATCTCGGCCTCGCGCAGCACGTCAAGGGGTGCCCAGGGTTTGGCCCAGAATTTTGCACCATGAGGCAAAGGCTGCGTCAGCGGCCGCCCCGAGGTGACGACGACGTCAAGTCCTGGGTTACGCTCCTTCGCGAGGCGGGCGACTTCAACCCCGTCGGTGCGGCCGGCGAGCTGCACGTCGGTCATCAGGAAACACAGCGTGCCCGCGGCCACGTCGAGTACGTGCCGAGCATCCTCGCCGTTTGCGCACTGAATGACGTGATAGCCGCTCTCCTCCAAGAGAAGGCTGAGCATCTCGCGCTGCATGGCGTCATCCTCGACAATCAGCGCGACCGCACGAAATGGCCGGGCCTGTCCCATAGGCTGCTCCTGATATTGCTGGTCATGGGTCTCAACTATCGTAGGTTAAAAAAGGAACCGCGAATTGGTTCGGCTCCGGACCAAATATTGTAAGCAGGTTCCCTTCTTTGAACCCATGGAGTCACACATGACTGCGATCCGCGGCGCCGCCGCCATCACGGGAGCTGCGAGCGGCATCGGCCGCGCGCTGGCGATCGAGTTCTGCGAGCGCGGCTGCGATCTCGCGCTCGCCGACCGCGACGAGGCCGGACTGACGACGCTGGCGGCCGAGATCGGCGGCAGAAGCAGGGTCAGCGTGCATCGCGTCGATGTCGCAGAGCCGAGCGAGATCGCGCGGTTCGCAGCCGAGGCGGTTGCCGCGCACCCCGATCTCAACATCCTCGTCAACAATGCCGGCGTCGCGCTGCTGGGCTCGTTCGAGGAGATCGACCAGGCGCAGATGGAGTGGCTGTTCAACATCAATTTCTGGGGCGTGGTGCATGGCACGCGCGCCTTCCTGCCGCATCTGAAAACGCGGGACGCGGCGCATATCGTCAACATTTCCTCCAGCTTCGGCATCATCGCCCCGCCGGGGCAATCCGCCTACGCGGCGTCGAAGTTCGCGGTGCGCGGCTTTTCGGAGAGCCTGCGTCATGAGCTTCAGGTCGCCGGAGGTCCGGTGAAGCTGTCGGTGGTGCACCCCGGTGGCATCGCCACCAATATCGTCCGCAATTCGCGCACCGGTGTCGGCGTCACCGACAACGCCCGCCGCGTGCAGTCGATCGAGTGGTTCGAGAATGCAGCGAAGACGACGCCAAGAGCCGCGGCCCTGCGCATCATCAAGGGCATCGAGCGCAACGAGCCGCGCATCCTGATCGGCAACGACGCCCGCTTCATGGATCTCCTCCAGCGCTTTCGGCCGGCGACGTATTGGAAGCCGTTGCAGCGAAGGCTGGAGAAGATGGCGCAGGGGAAGTGAGGATGATGGGCGCTACATAGTGCCACATATGTATCGCTGTCATTCCCCGCGAAAGCGGGGAATCCGGTACGCCGCGACCTCTCCGTATCCCCTCACCGCCTCTGGAATACTGGATCACCCGCTTTCGCGGGTGATGACAGTTGGGCGTGTGGATGGCACTTGCGACAAGCTCGTCATTGCGAGGAGCGAAGCGACGAAGCAATCCAGATCATCTCCGTGGAAAGATTCTGGATTGCTTCGCTGCGCTCGCAACGACGGTGGTCGAGGCGTTCTCCACTCCCCTCACTGCCCCATCAGCCGATCGGCAAAATAACCGATGGTCTTGCGATAAATCAGTGCCCTGTTCCACTCCCGCATGGCTTCGAAATTGGCGGTGCCTTCGCCATAGGGCTGGCCCATCTTGAAGCCGTTGGTGTGCAAGAGGTTCGCAGTCGAGGCGAGCACGTCGGCGGCGCTGTGGCGCAGGTCGACGCGGCCGTCGCCGTCGAAATCGACGCCGTACTTGATGTAGGAGGACGGCAGGAACTGCGTCTGCCCGATCTCGCCGGCATAGGCGCCGATCAGGTCGCGCAGCGGCAGGTCGCCACGCTGCACGATCTTCAAGGCGGCGAGCAGCTCGCCCTGGAACAGCTCGGTGCGGCGGCAGTCGTGGGCCAGCGTCGCGAGCGTTCGGATCACCGGCAGCTTGCCCATGTCGCCCTTGCCGAAATCGCTCTCCAGCCCCCAGATCGCGACAAGGATCTGCCTGGGCACGCCGAATTGCTGCTCGATGCGCGAGAGCAGCGCGGCGTGGCGCTGGAGCAGCGCGCGGCCGCCATTGATGCGGCCGGGACCGACGCGGGTCGAGACATACTGCTCGAACGTCTTGTTGAAGGTGTAGCGCTGGCGCCGGTCGAAGGCGAGCACCGCGCCGTCCTGGGTCAGCCCACTGAACGCCGCGCTGGTCACGCTCGGCGAAACTCCGGCCGCCTGCGCTTCCGACGCCATACTGGCGACGAACGAATTAAAGTCGCCGCCGCAACGGGCGGCCTCGGCCGAACCGCTCGCCAAAAGACCGACGAACGCGACGGCCAGACCCAATCTCAGCATGTCAGAAATCCCTCAAAATCTCGCGCGGAGCACGCGAGCGATCATGCCCGGGAACGCCACCACCGTCAAAGTGGTGCGGCTGACCAACAGAACCGGCGAGGCAGCAGGCGAGACTAATGTCCTGCGTCCCTGTTTTCTCCCAACCGAAAGAGAGTGCCGATGCCCGCGCCGCGCCACATCCTCGGATCGCTTGCCCTTGCCGTCCTCCTCTCGTTTCACGCGTTCACCGAGGCTTCAGCACAGACACGCGACGTCGCAAGTGCCCGGGACTATCCCGGCATCGGGCGGTTCGCCGGCAGCGTGATCACGGGATATGTGACCAAGGATTTCGACGCGACGCGGATGCAGGCCGCGGCCTTCAGGGACGGCCAGCCCACCGACGCGCGGCGCCTGGAAGGCCGCATCGTCCGCATCGCCTATCGCACCAATCCCGGCCCCTCAATCCTGGAAGTGTCCCGAAATTTCGAGACGCAACTTGCAAAGGCCGGCTTCGAGACCCTGCTCGCCTGCGATACGGATGCCTGCGGCGCCATTCCATTTACGGAAAGCATCGACACGCTGCCCGTCCCGCAGATGTGGGTCGACGGCTTCAACTACCACTACTATGCGGGACGCAAGACCGATGGCGGCCATCAGACCTATGCCAGCGTCATCGTCAGCCAGAACAACCAGGAGATCTATGCACAGCTCATCGTTGCCGAGCTCGGCGCAATCGAGAACAAGATGGTGGATGCCGCCGCGATGGCGAAAGGCCTCGGCGAAACCGGACACATCGCGCTCTACGGCATCTATTTCGATACCGACAAGGCCGTGCTCAAGCCGGAGAGCCGGCCGACGCTGGAGCAGATCGCAAAGCTGCTGACAAGCCAGCCGCAGCTCAACGTCTTCATTGTCGGCCATACCGACAGCCAGGGTGCCTACGACTACAATCTCGATCTGTCACGCCGCCGCGCCGAAGCGGTCGCGGCCGAGCTCGCGAAGAGTTTTCGCATCGCGCAGACCCGCCTGCGGACAGCCGGCGTCGGACTACTTGCGCCGGTCGGCTCCAACGCAACGGACGCCGGCCGCACCCTCAATCGCCGCGTGGAGCTCGTGGCGCCGTGATGACCGACCAATTTTCTCGTCGCTCCGGGACGGCCCGAAGGGCCGAGCCCAGAATCCATCCGACCGCAGAATCGGCAGCGATATGGATTCCGGGCTCGCGCTGACGCGCGCCCCGGAACGACGAGATACGGGACTGTGCCCGTTGCGGGATTGAAGCCTCGCGCACTGGTGCTATCTTCGATCCACTGCTGCGTGCGAAGGTACGTCATGCCCAACGATCAGCAACATCCTCAACCAAAGCGCCTCACGCTCCTGCGTGTTCCCCTGTTCCGCCTGCTCGCCATCAACCTCGCGATCGGCGCCTGTGCCGCGACGCTGCTCGTCGGCGGGCTGTTGCTCATCAATCCCGCGCACTTGCGCGATCTCATCTTCGCCGACAGTTCGCCGGTCGTCGCAATTTTCCTCCTGCTCGGCTCCTTCCTCGTCACGTTCGGCTCGGCGGCGATGGGCAGCGCCATCATGGCGCAGGAACGCAAGGAAAATGACGGCGGAGGCGGCGGTGGAAAGCTGCACCTGGCGCCGCAGAAGTTGATCGACGAGCCGCGTTAGCGCGCACGCGTCGTCGAATGGGCCAGTGACGTGCGATGGAACCGATGCAGTTCGCTGCTACCGCGTACAAATGCAGCGAGTTCCAATCGCGGCGCCGTGATCGGTATAGTTCGACCGGCCAAGCAAATCGTTCGAATCTCAAACGTAATGTGCGACAGCGATTAACTTATGTGTGTTGGCACGCTGCGACATCGCCCTGTCATAATTTTATCTTGCCAACACATCGATCAAGCGATAGAATTCTATCTTAAGTTGTCGTCCCTGCCAGCCCCGGGCGACGGTGAAGACCAAAAATAAACGGCGGGCTTTTCGGCCCGCCGTTTATTTGAGGGAGGGGTCGCACTAAAGGGCGCATGGGACCTTGCGAAGCGCCTTCCATCCTGCAAATAGATTTCGTCGATCGATTGCGCAACCGGTCCCGCGGCCACAAGCCTTGCCACCAAGGCCCCGCGCTGACCACCGGCAAATCGCAAAGCCATTTGACTATGGCGTCTTGATCGACGACAAGCCGCTCATGGCCAAAAAACCTGGAACCAATCCCAAAGGCGAATTCGCCTTCTTCAACGTCGTCTACGAAGACGATTCCCAACGCTCCAACCGCCGCGTGCCTGCCGAATTGCTCAGCGGCCTCGACGGCGACGATCCCGCACGCGGCTTCATCCTGGAGCAGGACCGCGAGATCGCCGAAAAGTCCGGCCGGCCGGCACTCGAGATCAAGCGGATCGAGCGCGTCGGCGCGAAGAAGAAGTAGATCCACATAGGCAGGCGCTCACCAGCGCCCGCTCCGCTTGTTCCAGGAAAACAGCAGATCGGCAAAACGGTCATAGAAGAACCGCGTGAATGGCAGCGCCACGCGATTGCCGAACAACGCCGCAAGCCACCTCTCACCTGGCGTCAGCCTCCACAGAGCGATCGCCACATCAGCACCGACGATGAGCCGGCCTGCCTCATCGGTCGCATGCAGGCGGCGCCTGATGTCATCGAGCGAGGCACCGAATTGCGCCAGCGCGTCAGGCTGCTCGTTGATGTCTCTGAATTCGACCGTGCCCGTGCGCACCAGCACCAGCAGCTTGTTGCGCTGCCAGTCGATGCCGGCGTCACAGACGGGGCAGCGGGTGTTGTACCAGACGGTGAGGTGAGGTCTCGGCATGAGCGGTTATAGCGAAGCAGAATTCAAAACTTAAATCGAGCGCATCAAACAAACTCGCGGCGCGCGGACAGTAGCGTTCACCAGAGGTGGTGCTGATTTTTGATACGTTGTTATTAACCTGGACTGCGTTCTCTTTTTGTTCTAAGGTGGATGGATGGCTGCCTCGACCCAGATTGAGTGGACTGACGCCACGTGGAATCCGGTCACTGGATGCACGAAGATTACTCGCGGCTGCGACCTCTGTTACGCGGAACGCTTTTCAGAACGGTTTAGAGGCGTGCCCGGTCATCCATTCGAATCCGGCTTTGATCTTCAGTTGCGTCCAGAACGACTAGAGCAACCACTCACTTGGCGACAGCCGCGCCGCATCTTCGTCAACTCCATGAGTGACCTCTTTCACAAGGAAATACCGAAGCCGTTCATCGATTCCGTCTTCAAGACGATGGAGGCCGCCGATTGGCATACATATCAGGTACTGACGAAACGTAGTTCGCTCATGACGCGCTATCTCCTAAACCGATACCCCACGGGGAAAGCTCCTCCCCATATTTGGTTAGGTGTGTCCATCGAGGATGCGCAGAATGCTGTTCGACTAAAGCATCTCCGGGCCGCGCGTGCGTCAACGAAGTTCGTTTCATTCGAACCTTTGCTTGGTCCTGTCGGCAAACTTGACCTCAAAGGGATCGATTGGGTGATTGTGGGTGGTGAAAGCGGTCCACGCGCACGTCCAATGGCGGAGGAGTGGGCAATCGAGATTCGAGATCAATGCCGGACCGCGAAAGCCGCCTTCTTCTTCAAACAATGGGGCGGCACTCGACCGAAGTCTGGCGGGCGACTCCTGCGGGGCCGTGAATGGAATCAATACCCTCGAATTTCTCGAACCAGACTATTAGAGTCAGCAGAATAGAGAGGTTTAGTTGTGACCGACCCTTACTTCGGTCGCGAGCAGAGCAAGGCTAAGCATTTTATTTTGAAGAGCTACCTTCAGGCGCTCGCGTTTAAGGTATTGAATTTTTCTGACGTCACGTATGTCGACGGCTTTTCAGGTCCGTGGGAATCCCAGACCGAAGACTTTAGCGACTCGTCCTTCATGATTGCGATCCACGTTTTGAAGGACGCTCAAAGTCAAGTGCTGGCGCGAACCGGAAAAAGACGGCGGATTAGATGCTTCTTTTCCGAGAAGAATGCAAAGGCGTATTCTCTGCTAGAGAGCGCCGTTGCCAAATTTCATAAACCTGAGGACGGGTTTGAAATTAAGACTTACGAAGGAAAATTCGAGGATGCGGTTGACATCATTCGATCTTTCGTGGGCACATCCTTTCCTTTGATATTCATCGACCCCACTGGGTGGACTGGCTATCCATTCGACAAGATCAGACCTTTATTTGCACGAGCCAAGTGCGAGGTGTTGATCAACTTCATGTACGACTTTATCAATCGATTTGCATATAGTGCGGACCGAGAAATCATTGACTCACTGGCTCCCATTCTGGGCGGGCCTGATTGGCCAAATCGTCTCGATCAAGATATTCCCCGCGGCCTCGCTGTTGAAAAGCTATTCCGCGACACGCTCGAAAACGCAGGAAATTTCGAATTTGTCGTATCCACGAAGATCGACAAGGCGACAGCCGAGCGCCCTCATTTCTTCATCGCATACGGAACCAAGAGCGCTGAAGGACTGAAGACGTTCCGTGACATTGAATACGACGCACTGCGAAGACACGCTAAAGATCGGGCGAATGCAATAGAAGCGAGAAGAGAAGAACGACTAAACGTTGCCGACTTGTTTGCCGGTCATCGAGCCGAATTGAGTGAAGCGACAGTGGAGGAGATTGTCGCCGAACAAAAGCGGTTAGCCGCCGCCCGCATATTGGAGTTGCTTGCCCAACAAGGGGCGCTCAAATTTTCGCAAGTCGTCCCCGCCCTTCTCCAGCCGTTCATGTTGCGGAAACGTGAAGGACATTTGTGTCGACCTTGCCAAGGCCGGCCGAATTGAAAATGTATGGGGCAGCGGCAATCGAAAACCGCACGATGAAGATGTTATCCGGCTAAGCTCGCAGTAGTGACCCAAACAAGAAACGGCGGGCTTTCGCCCGCCGTTCTGGATGCCAAGAGTGGCCTTCCGATCAGTTATCCAGGAAGCTCCGCAGCTTGCGGCTCCTTGACGGATGCTTCAGCTTGCGCAGCGCCTTGGCTTCGATCTGGCGAATGCGTTCGCGGGTGACCGAGAATTGCTGACCGACTTCTTCCAGCGTGTGGTCGGTGTTCATGCCGATACCGAAGCGCATGCGCAGCACGCGCTCTTCGCGCGGGGTGAGCGAGGCGAGCACGCGCGTGGTGGTCTCGCGCAGGTTCGACTGGATCGCGGCGTCGATGGGGAGGATCGCGTTCTTGTCCTCGATGAAATCGCCGAGGTGTGAATCCTCTTCGTCACCGACGGGCGTTTCGAGCGACAAGGGCTCCTTGGCGATCTTGAGAACCTTGCGCACCTTCTCCAGCGGCATGCCGAGCTTCTCGGCGAGCTCTTCCGGGGTCGGCTCGCGGCCGATCTCGTTGAGCATCTGGCGCGAGGTGCGCACGATCTTGTTGATCGTCTCGATCATGTGCACGGGGATGCGGATGGTGCGCGCCTGGTCGGCGATCGAGCGGGTGATCGCCTGCCGGATCCACCACGTCGCATAGGTCGAGAACTTGTAGCCGCGGCGATACTCGAACTTGTCGACCGCCTTCATCAGGCCGATGTTGCCTTCCTGGATCAGGTCGAGGAACTGAAGGCCGCGGTTGGTGTACTTCTTGGCGATCGAGATCACGAGACGCAGGTTGGCTTCCACCATCTCCTTCTTGGCCTGGCGGGCTTCGCGCTCGCCCTTCTGCACGGAGTGCACGATCTTGCGGAATTCGACGATCTCGAGACCCGTGAGCGCAGCGAGCTGATGCACCTCGTGGCGGAGGTCCTTGATGCGGTCCTTCTCGTGATGAACGAAGTTCTTCCAGCCCTTGGCCGAAAGCTTCGAGACCCGGTTGAGCCAACGCGGATCGAGCTCCGAGCCGGTGTAGTTGCGCAGGAAGTCCTCGCGCGCGACGCCGTGGCTGTCGGCAAGGCGCATCAGGCGGCCCTCGTGCGAGACGAGGCGCTTGTTGATGTCGTAGAGCTGCTCGACGAGGCTGTCGATACGCGCCTGGTTCAGGCGCAGCGACTTCACCTCGACGATGATCTCGTCCTTGAGCTTGCGATATTTGCGCTCCTGGTGCGGCGAGAGCGAGGGGCCATGCGAGGTGCTCTCGAGCTGGTTCTGGATGTCCTGCTCCTGAAGCTTGCGCAGCTTCTTGTAGCTCTCGGCGATCTTGTCGAATATCTCGACGACCTTCGGCTTGAGCTCGGCCTCGATCGCCGCGAGCGACATCTGGTTCTCGAACTCATCGTCCTCGTCCATGTCGGCTTCGGCGGCGGCCTCGCCCGGATCCTTCTCGGCCTCGGTGCCATTGCCGCCGGCAGGCGCGGCACGGAACGGGGTCGGCGACGGCGGCGCGGCGGGTGGCGCGACGTGCGCAGGCGCTGCCGCGTTGGCTTCACCGCCCTCGGCGGGAGCTTCGCCGTTCTCCCCGGTGGGGCCGCCGATCATCGCGGTGTTCATGCCACCCTTGGCATCCGGACCGGCATAGGTCGCTTCGAGATCGATGATGTCGCGGAGGAAAATCTTGCCTTCGTTGAGCTCGTCGCGCCAGATGATGATGGCCTGGAAGGTAAGCGGGCTTTCGCAGAGGCCCGCGATCATCGCCTCACGGCCGGCCTCGATGCGCTTGGCGATCGCGATTTCACCTTCGCGGGACAGGAGCTCGACCGTGCCCATCTCGCGCAGATACATGCGCACGGGATCGTCGGTGCGCTCGCCGGGCTCGCTCTTCTTGACCTCGGTGACGGCCTTCTGGGTGACCTCGACGAGCTCGTTGTCGGTCTCGTCCTCGCCGCCCTCGTCCTTGTCGTCCTCGCCTTCGCTGTCGTCGGCTTCGGTGACGTTGATGCCCATGTCCGAGAGCATGGACATGATGTCCTCGATCTGCTCGGGCGAGGTCTGGTCGGACGGCAGGACTTCGTTGAGCTGATCAAAGGTCACGAAGCCGCGCTTCTTGGCCTGCTTGATCATCTTCTTCACTGCCGCATCGGACAGGTCGAGCAACGGCGAGGGCGCGTCCTGGGAATCCTTCTCCGGAGCGTCCGCTGCCTTGTCGTCCTTTTCCTTGTCCTTCGCCTGCAGCGTCTTTGCCTTGGTGGCCATCCATTGCTCCTAAACGCGCTTCATACAGGCGGCTCGCACGGCGCCTGCCTGAATTCACTGAACCTGTTTCGACGCTCTCGCTTCGTCAGCTCTCGACACGGAAAGGGCGGCGCAAACCTCTCTCGCCACCCCGGAACTTCTCTCGCCGGATTTGCCTAACGCTTCGTGAGCACCTTTGTCGCCGGCGAATGCAGGTAGAGTGCCAAACAGCGAATGCGCGGATTTATTCCTGACGCGTCTGTTATGCCTGCGGCCGCCTGTTGGCCAAAGTGCTACAAGACAGTTAAGCCTCGATTAACCCTGTTTTTGCCGCCAAACCATGGATTTGGCGAGTCTTTTTGCGGTTCCGGCCCCGGCCGTCCGCATGATTCTTTCATCACACGCTCTTCTGAAACCGGCCCGACAGCTCGCCAAAACCCTCAATCAGGGCCTCGGTACCGTCGACCTCGGCCATCCGAGCCTTGACGTCACGCAGCCACGCCAAATTGGCCTCGCTGGGGTCTTCCCCCAAGGCCAGCTCGGCGTCTTTCAGCTCCCTAAGTAGTGAATGCCACTGCCGATGCAAGGCGACGAGCTGATTCCAGGTCGCAAGAACGTCATCGCGCGCTGCGCCCTCGCGCGCCCCGAACACGGCCTGGGTCGTGATGGCGCGTTCAACCCTTTGAAGTAGAATAGAAAATCCGCCTCGATCGAGGTCGGCGCGCATCTTCTCGGCCTGCTCGGAGGGGTCCGGGCTGTGATGATGGTCATTGGCGAAGGCGGCGATAATACCGGCACGGAGCTTGTGGGCCTCCGGGTGAGCGAGCTCCAGCGCCGCCACCTCCTCCAGATGGTCGTGCAGGAGCCAGGGGTGGTTGATAAGGCTTTGCAGGATCAGCGCTTCCCGGCGGGAGATGGCGCTGCGCTGTCCTCGCATGATCGGGCTTGCCGCGAGTTGCGGGCTCGCCGCCTGGTACGGGCCGGAGGGGAGCGAGGTGGGAATCGGGCCGCCGCGACGCCCCTGGCTGGCGAATCGATTCGCGCCGCCCCCGCCGCGGGGCTGGAAGGAGCGACCGGGTTGCGAGCGGAAATTGCCACGGCCGGCGAAGCTGCCGCGGCCGCCCCCTTCAGGTGCAAAGGTGCGCTGCAGGCGCTCGGCGAGATCCTGGCGGTAGTAGCGGCGCACGACCTCGTCGCGGATGCCGTTGCTGAGTTCGTTGATGCGTGCTTCCAGCGCGGCGCGACGCTCGGGCGTGACAAAGCTGCCGCCTTCGAGCTCGCGCGACCAGATCACGTCCGCAAGCGGCCGCGCCGCCGCGATGACTTCCTCGACCGCGCCGCGGTCGCCGGAGCGCACGAGATCGTCGGGATCCTGCCCCTCCGGCAGCAGCGCGAAACGCAGGCTCTTTCCGGGCGCCAGGAACGGCAAGGCAAGGTCCGCAGCACGATAAGCCGCCTTCTGCCCAGCCTTGTCGCCGTCAAAGCAGAGGATCGGCTCGTCCGCCATCTTCCAGAGCAGCGCGAGCTGGCTTTCGGTCAGCGCGGTGCCGAGCGGCGCCACCGCGCCGGCAAAGCCCGCGGTGACCATGGCGATGACGTCGACATAGCCTTCGACCACGATCAGCGCCGCGCCGTCATGCGCAGCTTTCCGCGCGGTGGCGTGGTTGTAGAGATTGTCACCCTTGTGGAAGAGCGGCGTCTCCGGCGAGTTCAGGTATTTTGCCGGAACGTCCTTCTCGAGCGCCCGCCCGCCGAACGCTATGACGCGGCCACGCAAGTCCGTGATCGGAAACATCACGCGGTCGCGGAAGCGGTCGTAGGGCACGGGAATGTCGTTGCCCGCGACCAACAGGCCGGTCTCGATCATGTCTTCGACCGAGACGCCCTGCTTGCCGAGATGCTCTTTCAGCGCGAAGCGCTCGGGTGGCGGCGGCGCATAGCCGAGGCGGAACTGCAACTGCGTCGCAGGCGAGATGGCGCGATCAGCGAGGTAGCCCCGCGCCTTGGCGCCCAGGCGCGAGGCCAGCGTCTCGGCAAAGAACTTTGCGGCGAGCTCCATCACGTCATGCAGCGTGCGCCGACGCTGCTCGTGACGCGCCGCATCCGGGGTTGCCGCCGGCAGCGGCAGGCCCGCCATGTTGGCGAGCCGCTCGACGGCCTCGGCAAACGGCAGACCGTCAGTCTCCATCACGAAGTCGATGATGTCGCCATGCTTGCCCGAGGAGAAGTCGTGGTAAAAGCCCTTCTGGTCGTTGACGTAGAAGGACGGTGTCTTCTCCTGCTGGAACGGCGAGAGCCCCTTCCACTCCCGCCCCGCCTTCTTCAGCTTCACGCGCTTGCCCACGACTTCGGAGACCGAAAGCCGGGCACGCAGCTCGTCGAGGAATTGGGGCGTGAATCGCATAAGGTGATTCTAGGCGTGAGTCGGGGCCTTGTGCCAGTCGGCTAGGCATATAGGGCTGGCTCACGGAAATACGCCGGTCGTAGGGTTTCTCCCGGTTATTCACAGGGGCTCTTCCATCACGTCGCGCTTGAACCCAGCGGGGTTCCGCGCTTCCATGCCCCCCATGTTCACGACGTTTCGAGGCGGCCACAGCGGGGGTTGGCGCGTCACCTCGATCTCACCCGTGAAGGGTGATCCCCTGCCGTTCATGCCGGCGCTGTCGGTGGTCGACAGCGAGGCGGCTGCACTGCCACTTGTGCCGTCGCGCAATTCGTGGCGGCTGGTCGGCGTCGCAAGCTATCTCCGCTACACCGAGCGCGCCGAGAAAGAGCAGCTCGTCGCGGCGCAGGCCGGTCTCGGCCGCAGCGAGGCGACCAGCGCGGCGCTGATCCCGATCCGCAAATCGACCGCCTGGTGGGACCTCACGGCCGAAGAGCGGCGCAGGATCTTCGAGGACAAGTCGCACCATATCGCCAGCAGCCTGCGCTTCTTGCCGGCGATTGCGCGGCAGCTCTACCACTGCCGCGATCTCGGCGAGCCCTTCGACTTCCTGACCTGGTTCGAATATGCGCCGGCGCACGCCTCGCTGTTCGAGGAGCTGGTCGCGATGCTGCGCACGACCGAGGAGTGGTCCTACGTCGAACGCGAGGTCGACGTGCGCGTGGTGCGCGAAGTGCTTGCGGCCTAGTGCTCCAGAAATCTGCCGGACGCGATCTGCGGCAGGTCTGTGACCGGCCAGTTGTAGACGTAGGTCCAGGCCTTCTCGGTCGCGCCATCCGCAAGCGTGACGTCGATCAGCGCGCGCAGATATTCGGTCGGCTCGGGAAAGCCCTCGCCGCAGGCCTCGTACATGTCGAGCTCACGCAGGAGTTCGTCGGGCGCGCGCAGGCGGAAGAGTTCGCCATGCACGAGGTCGGACGCTGCCTCCGAGAGCAGGAGCCCCGGATAATGCTTCACAAGAACGAGCCGGCCGCGGCAGGCCGCTTCCCCAAGGAAATCCGCATGCGCCGCGAGCAGCCGCGCCATCGGATGGTCAAAGCCGCGCATCAAGGTGCCGTAGACGAAGAGACGATCGGTGGTCATGGGGGTTGTTCGTCGTTCCGGGATGGTGCGTCAGCACCAGACCCGGAACCTCGAGATTCCGGGTTCGATGCTGCGCATCGCCCCGGAATGACGAATTGCGGAGGCATTTTCAAGCCGCCTTCACCACTTCATCGCTGACGACCTCGAACTTCTTCAACTCCATTCGCCCGAAGCTCGTCGACAGCGCGACGTCAGCGGCGTCGCGGCCTGTGGCCATCAGGATACGGCCGATGCGCGGAACATTGTGGCGGGCATCGAAGGTGAGCCACTTGCCGGAGAGGTAGACCTGAAACCAACCGGAAAAATCCATCGGGAACGGTTCGGGCGGAATGCCGATGTCGCCCATGTAGCCGGTGCAGTAGCGCGCCGGAATACCCATGCAGCGGCAGAAGGCGACCGCGAGATGCGCGAAGTCACGGCAGACGCCGGAACGGCTTTCATAGACGTCGTGCGCGGACTTCATGTGATGGGCGTGCTCGTAGCCGAAGGTGACGTGTTTGTGCACGAACTCGGTGATCGCGCAGACGCGCTTCCAGCCAGGTTCGGTCTTGGCGAACAGCGGCCAGGCGATGTCGGTAAGCTTGTCGGTCTCGCAATAGCGGCTCGGCATCAGATAAAGCAGAAGCTCGTTTGGCAACTGCTCGATCGGCAATTGCTGCGCGGTCGGCATCACCTCGTCCGGCAGGCCGGAGTCGCGCACCAGCGCGCTGCCCTTCAGCGTGACGCCGCCCGCTGGCGCGACGAGGCGGCCGCAGATATTGTTAAAGCTGTCGTGATAGAAGCGGATCGGCACGTCCGGCTCGGCGATCACCATCTCCTTGCCAACGATGTCGGCCTGGCGCGAGGGGTGGATGTTGAGCATGATTACCATCGGCGTCGGCTGTGGCGCAGCGTAAGCAATCTCGAAGCCGACGTTGATGTCCATCTACAATACCTCTGCCTCCAGCTCTTCGTCGCTCTCTTGGTCGTCCGAGACCACCTTGATGTTCACCTCCATGGCCTCGAACGCCTCGGCCGAGCCGAGATAGACCCCATGCAGCGGGATCGCCTGGCGGGGATCGCGGGCCACTGCGACGCGGATCAGGTCGCGCGTGCCGACGATGCCGTTGGTCGGATCGAACTCGATCCAACCCGCGCTCGGCAGATACACCTGCACCCAGGCGTGGGTCGAGCCGCCGCCGACATGGCGCGTCTCGAGATCCTCCGGCACGAAGATGTAGCCGGAGACGAATCGCGCGGCGATGCCGAGCCGGCGCAGCGCCTCGATCATGATCAGCGCATAGTCGCGGCAGGTACCGGTGCCCCTTTGCAGCGTGTCGAGCGGATGCTGCGTGCCCTGCTCGTGACGCTTGCGATATCTGAAGGCCTTGCGGATGCCGTGCGTCATGCCGCTCAGGATCTTGAACGTCGGCGTCGGCGCCTCCTCGTCGAGGAAACTGCGCGCCCATTCCGACAGCTCGCCGTCGGGATCGGCATATTGCGGCGTGATGTAGTGCACGAGATCCGGAAATTCCTCGTCGTCATAGACGAAGGGGTAGAAATAGGCCGGATCGTCCGGCGTCAGCGCGTACTCCTCGACCGGATTGTGCTCGACGGTGACGTGCCAATCGAACGTCAGGACGTCCGCGCGCTCGTCGAAATTCGCGATCGCAACCGAATTGCCGAACACGTCATGGATCCAGTGCAGCGACATCGGCTGGGGCGAAATATGAAGCCGGCTGGCGAGCACGCGCAGATCGTGGCTGTCGCGCGGACGCAGCATGATGCGATGCTCGCCGAACGCCACCGGGCGATTGTAGCGATATTCGGTCTTGTGATGAATCGTGAGCAGCGGCATCGTTAGGCAATCATGGTGATTTTGGACCGGCTAATCTATAGCGTTGGCTGCCCAATTTTAAGAGCAGAGTGCATTTTCCATAGGCAATCAGGATGGTTTTAGAGGCGGCCGGCACGACGAATCAACTTCTCGGCGAAGGCGACATTCCGCCGGTGCATGAGACGAATGCGGCAGGAGGTGCCCCCTTCCTGCTCACCTGCGATCATTACGGGCGGACGCTGCCTCACGCGCTCGGCGATCTCGGCGTCGCCGAAACCGAGCTGACACGGCACATCGCCTGGGACATCGGGATTGCCGGCGTCGCGGAGCGGCTGGCTGGGATGCTGGATGCGCATCTGATCGTGCAGCGCTACTCGCGGCTCGTGATCGACTGCAACCGCCCGCCGGGCGTCGCAAGCTCCATCCCCGTGATCTCGGAGGCCACGGTGATCTCGCGCAATGAGGGGATTTCCGCCGACGAACGCGACGCGCGGCGCCGCGAGATTTTCGATCCCTATCACGGCCGCATCAATGCGGTGATCGACGCGCGCGTTCATGCCAGGCGCCCGACCGTGCTGGTCGCGCTGCACAGCTTCACGCCGGTCTATGCCGGCGTCGCGCGGCCCTGGCACATCGGCACGCTCTATCACCGCGACACCGTGCTGCCGCAGCTCTTGCTGAAACATCTGCGCGGCGAAAGCGATCTCGTGGTCGGCGACAACGAGCCCTATGCGGTGAGCGACCTCACCGACTACACCATCCCCGTCCACGGCGAGGCGCGCGGCCTCTTCAACACCGGCATCGAGATCCGCCAGGATCTGATCACCGACCAATCCGGCCAGCAGCAATGGGCGGAACGGCTGGCGAGGATTTTTGCGGAGATCGAAAAAGAGCTGAGGGCGGAGGGGTTGGTGTAGCCGCTGCTGGGCGCAAGCCGCGGCTCATCTCTTCAACCCATCAGATCATGTCGCAACAGGACACGCCGCGAGGGGCTATTTGGCCCGGGTCAGCGCCAGCCAGATACCGCCGCCGATCATGAAGCCGCCGGAGACGCGCGACATCATCCGCGTCCGGCGTGCCGAGAAGAATTTTCGGGCGCGGCCGGCGGCGGTTGCGTAGAGCGCGTCCGTCATCGCGGCCGTCACCATGAAGGTGGCGCCCAGCAGCGCGACCTGCGGGAAGTGGTCGCGGTTCATGTCCATGAACTGCGGGATGAAGGCGCCGAAGAACACCAGCACCTTCGGGTTCGACAGCAGCACCAGAAAGCCTTGCAGGAAGAAGCCGCCGCGTGGCGGTGCCGGCGGTTCATCGACCTTGACGCCCTCGACCGGCGACCAGATCAGCTTGATGCCGAGCCAGATCAGATAGGCGGCCCCGGCAAAGCGCACCCAGTCGAACCAGTAGCCCATGGTCGCCATCAGCGAGGTCAGTCCGATCGCGACGATGCCGATCACGATCGCAAGGCCAGCCTGTGCGCCCGCGACGTTGGTCAGCGCCGCCCGGGTTCCATGCCTGAGGCCATTGGCGATGACGAGCGTGACGATCGGACCCGGCAACAGCGCCAGCGCGATGCAGGCGGCGACGAAGGCGAGATAGGCTTGCAAGGACATCATGGGGAGACTCGCTGAGGGAGTTGCGGCTCATTAATGCATGTTTGGCGCAGGGGCGAAAGCTCGACGTGTATCGCACGCACGGGCCACGGACACCGTCGTCATACCCCGCGAAAGCGAAGGCGGGTGATGACGGCGGTGTGGGCGGCGCGATCGTACGTGCCTTACCGTCCATCCAGCGCAGCGACCATCCATGTTTTCATCTCCTGCGTTTCCAGGAACTCAATCGCAGCGTGCTGCATCGCGCGCGCCTTATCCGCACTTTGCACAACTGCAACCAGGAGATCGCAGCGACGCGACAGGGCGATACCGGTGGCCGCGTGGCGCGTGCCGTCGGACATGTCGAGATCGTAGCGTCTGGCGCGACCATGCAGCTCGCCGACGCGCAACCGATCGCCCGGAGCGGCCGCCGCGAAACGCGGGCTGATCAAATCGAGATCGGTGACGCGATCGACCTCGTCGTCATCGGCAACGCCGCGGTCGCAATTGCAGAAGCCGAGCTTGGCGCGGACGTAGAGCTCGGCACCCGCGCAGCCACCTTCGCAGCGGAAGGCACGGCCGGCCGGCCAGCCGTCGCGCGGAAACGGCCAGGCGATCTCGCGCCAATGTGAAGACGTCTCCGCCGGCACCGGCGCGAGTTGATACGCGCCGACACCGGACGCGCCGAGCGCGATTGCGGAGGCCAATAGGGTCGCCGCGCGCCGCATCATCAGTTCTTCGGCAGGCCGGCGACGGCGCGCGCAGGTCCAGTCAGCTCCAGAATGTGCATCCCGGTATTGGCGCGATCGACGATATAGATATAGCCGCGGTCATCGGTCTCGACATTGTTGGTCTGGATCGCGACCTTGCAGCGCTCGCCACCTTCGACGGGGATGCAGCGCTTGTCAGTCGCCGCCGTGATCGCCGGGATGAAGTAGCCGACCTCCTTGGGGTGATAGGGATCGCGGATATCGAGCGCACGTACGCCGGCATTGAAGAAGGCGATGAAGGCCATCCTCTTGTAATAGACCGGCGCCATGCTCTCATTCGACGAATGCGAGCCGAACCGGCCGCCGCGCTGACAGAACTGCCCGCTCGCCTCGGGCACCGTATAGCTCGAGATCATCATCGGCCGCGCCTCGGTGGTGACGTCGGCGAACCACACCATCTGCCGCGCTTCGCCGCATTCGTTCAAAATCGCCTCGTCGACGATCATCACGATGTCGCGGGTCTTGCCGTCCCTGTCTTCGGCGAACTCGGCGACGGGCATGTCGAGCATCGGAAACGTCGTATGCGCGCCGTTGAAGGCGGACATCGGCAGGCGCGCGATCTCGGGATAACGCAGGTTCTCCGGCGTCGGCTCCTTGCCGCCGTTCAAGAGCTTCTCGCGATCGACGATCTGCAAGATGCCGCCCTTGTTGGTGCCGTAGCCGAAATAGACGCGGTTGCCCGTCGGCCCCGTCGAAATCGGCCCGTGCAATTCGGTCGGCACCGCGCCGGTCGCACCGGGCTCCTGCCCGGGCAGGCCGAAATCCCTGATTTTCTGCGGATGCGCGGGATCGCCGAGATCATAGACCTGCGTCATACGGCGCGTGCGCCAGTCCGGCGCGCCCGAGACGAGATAGGCGATGCCGGTGTCGCATTCCCACCAGCTCTTGTGCGTGTCCTTCAAACCGCCAATGCGGCTGATGAGCACGGGATTGCCGGGATCGGCGACGTTCCAGATCTCATGCGCCTCGCTGCCGAAGGTGCGCAGCATGTAGACGGCGTTGGCATCGCCCTTCGGCAGCGATTTGCCATCGCAGACCCGCACCATCTGCGCGCCGCCGGATTCATACTTGCCCTCCTGCCCCGGCAGGTGGCGCAGATATTTGGGATGCGCGGCGTCCGTGACGTCGACGATCGAGGTGCCGTTCGGCTCGGCTTGCCCCGTCAAGGGATTGACGGGACTGGGCACGTCGTCGGTGCCGCCATGATGGCCGATATAGGCGATCCAGCGATCGCCCTGATGATGAATGGTCGGCTGATAGGCGCTGCGAGCCTGAAGGTCGCTATATCCGACCAGCTTCATGTTGGAGGCTTCGGGCGGCGCGCCGATCACCTGCTGCTTCTGGGCGTGGACGCTGGCGCCGCATGCAAGATAGACCAGGCAGCAAGCAAGTTGGACGCGACGAAACATGTTTCCTCCCGGAACCAATCTCCGTTGGCTGAGATACGCTAACACAGGGACCGCGCCGAAAACATGATCTCGAGATCAAGGCAGTCATTCCGGAAACCGCGCAGCGGTGATCCGGAATCTCGAGATTCCGGGTTCATCGCTGCGCGATGCCCCGGAATAACGGACATGCTTGACATGCAACCATTTGGTTGCCTATTATCATCTGCATGGATGAGGTCTTCAAAGCGCTGGCCGACGCCTCGAGACGGTCGCTCTTGGACAGGCTTCACGCCAAAAACGGCCAGACGCTGAACGAGCTCTGCGAGGGCCTGGAGATGACGCGACAGGCCGTCACCAAGCACCTTGCCATTCTCGAAGAGGCCAACCTGGTCACCCCCTTCAGGCATGGCCGCGAGAAGCTGCACTACCTCAACCCCGTGCCGATCCATCAGATCGGCGAACGCTGGATCAGGAAGTTCGAGCGCGGGAAACTCGCCGCGCTCAGCGAGTTGAAACGTCAACTGGAGAAGCGCGATGAGTAAGCCGAGCTATGTCTACGTGACCTATATCGAGACCTCGCCCGAGGCGCTGTGGCAGGCGCTGACTGACGGCGATTTCACCGAACGCTACTGGTTCGGCCATCGCATCGCCTCCGACTGGACGCAGGGCGCGCCCTATCGTTTCACCAACAATGGCAATCCGACGGTAGAGGGCGAGGTCATCGCCTTCGAGCCGACGCGGCGGCTCGCCTATAGCTGGCACAATCGCAAGCCCGAAGCCGCGGGCGAAGGGATCTCGCGCGTCACCTTCGATCTCGAACCGCGCGGCAAGGTCGTCAAGCTGACGGTCACGCATGACGAGCTCGGCGAGGACGGCAAGACCCTGCGCGACATTTCGGGCGGCTGGCCGATGGTGCTGTCGAACCTGAAGAGCCTGCTCGAGACCGGCCACACCATCGACATCGTGCCGCCGAGTTATTCAAAGAAGGACGCCGCGTGATGTCTCGGCCCGAATTCGTCTATGTCACCTATATCGAGACCACACTGGAAAAACTCTGGAACGCGCTGACCGACAGCGAGTTCACCCGGCAATACTGGTTCGACACCGAGGTCAGATCCGACTGGAAGGTGGGCTCGTCCCTCGCACTCGTCATGAGCGGCAAGACCACCGACACCGGCGAGATCCTGGAAATCGATCCACCGCGCCGGCTATCTTATACGTTCAAGCATGAAGTCGACGAGGCGATGCGGAATGAACCGCCAAGCAAGGTCATCTTTACACTCGAGCCGTGGGGTAATCTCGTGAAGCTGACGGTGACCCACGAGGGCTTCGCCCACGGCAGCAAGCTGCTCGACGGCATCTCCAAGGGATGGCCGGCAATCCTCTCCGGGCTCAAGAGCCTGCTGGAAACCGGCAAAGCGCCTACGATCCCGCCGGCCGCGCTGGCCATCGAAGGATTTGAATGATGAATCTCGCGCAGTTCAAGCCGCTCACGGTCTACACCATCTACATCGCCTCCACGCCGGAAAAGGTGTGGGAGGCGCTGACCTCGGCCGAGTTCAGCCGGACGTATTTCTTCGGCAATGCCGTCGAGGTCGAGCCGCGGCTCGGAGGTGTATTTACCGTGCACACGCCGGACGGCGCGTTGCATATCAGCGGCGAGGTCCTCGCCTACGACCCGCCGCGAAAGCTCTCGGTCACCTTCAACGTCAACTGGCCCGAGTTGATCGAGAAGCTCGGGCCGACGCTCGTCACCTACGAGATTGAAAAGATTGGCGACGCGGTCCGGCTCACCATGAGCGAAGGCCACGACCGGCCGCTCAGCGACGACATTCTTGCCGGCGGACGGCAGGGCTGGCCCGCGATCCTGTCGAGCCTCAAGAGCGTGCTCGAGACCGGCAAGCCTCTGGTGGTCAAGATGGGCCCGCCGCAACGCATGCTGGACGCGCTCAAGGCGATGGGCATCAAGACGCCATAGCGCCTGCAATCTCCGCCGTCGTCCTGGACAAGCGAAGCAAAGCGGAGCGCTGATCCAGGACCCATTACCCCAGGGAGATGTTTGGCGAAGCCTCGTGGTTACGATCTCGCGCCACGACTGCTTTCTGGGGTAATGGGTCCTGGCTTTCGCCATGACGACTAGGGAAGGGGCACCACAAGCCGCCGATAGAGATGCCACGTCGCATGCCCGAGCACCGGCAGCGTCACGATCAGCCCGAGAAAGTACGGCAGCGCCGAGACGATCAGCAGCATCACGATGACCGCGGCCCAGCCGATCATCGGCAACGGGCTGGTGACGACGGCACGCACGCTCGTCACCATCGCGGTAACGAAATCGACATCGCGATCGAGCAGCAGCGGGAACGACACCACCGTCAGCGAGAACAGGATCAGAGACAACGCAGCACCGACCGCATTGCCGATGGCCAGGAACAACAGGCCCTCATTGGTGGTGAGCACCACGGTCATGAATTCCTGCAGGCTCGAGAACGAGGCGTGCAGGCCGAGCAGCAGCGCGATCAACAGCCGCACCTGATACATCCAGACCACGAACACGAACAGCGTGACGAAGGCCATCCAGCCGATCTCGCTGCGCGACCGTATCGTCGACCAGATCCCGCCGAAGGAAACTGGCTCACCTCGCTCGCGGCGCCGGCTGACCTCGTAGAGGCCGATGGCGACGAACGGCCCGATCAGCGCAAAGCCCGCCGCGAGAGGATAGACGAGATAGATCAGGCCGAAGGCGGTAAGGCAGAGCATGATGGCGATGCCGCCGGCGGCATAGAGCACGCCGAAGCAAAGCCCGTACAGCGGCAGCGCCTGGAAATCCCGAAGGCCTTCGGCCAGCGCCTCCGCGATGTCGGTCGCGGCCACAGTGCGCACCACCGGATCGACTTTGCCCGAGATGGACATTGGCTTCCTCCGCGAATTCCTCTCGCGCGATCTTCACCGCGCGCGGTACCCTTGGCGCCAATGATAGTCCGCTCTCGCAGGGCTTGCACGGGAGAGTTGAGCGGTCAGCTGATACCGCGATGGTCTTTCAATGCTGCACCACTCTCCCGCTCGTCAGGAGTGCGACGCGAACAGAAGCGCCACACCGAGATTGGCCACGAACAGCGCCGCGTCGATGACGAAGATCCTGAGCATCGGCCCCTTCAACACGGGCCAGTAGGCCACCCCAACGCGTCCGCCGCGCATCAGGACCGGAAGATTATAGGCGAACTGGCTGAAGTGGCAGGCGGCGAAGAACAGGAAGAAGACCAGCTGCGCTTCGATGGGCTGGAAGAAGTGTGGCCGAACGGCGAGAAGATAGAGCGAAAGAATTCCGATCGGCAGATTGATCCCGCCAAGGAACGCCACGCTGGCCGACACGGTCGGCGCAATCGGATTGCTGCGCTCTTCCCGCGGCACGAGAATCTTCAGCGTATTGCGCTGGGCGATGCTGAACTGGATGAAGGCGCCGCCGAACCAGAGCGTGTTGAGCAGCAGGACGAAATCTGAAAGATGCATTGCTATTTTCCGTAGAAGGCCTCGCTACGCACGACACGACCGGCATCATCGAAGTCCATGAACTCGCTGGCGCGCTTGTCGCCCAATTGCCACCACACCGTCAGGCGCGCGATCGCGTCGTCCCAGCTCCAATTCAGGATCTTCAGGTCAGCACTTTCGATGCTGCCATAGGCTTGCCGCCAATAGTCCCGGATGTTTTCCGCGCCCGCGACGATGGCAGAATTGGTCAGCTTCAGTGCGAGAGGGCTGCGCATCTCTGCGTCTTCGGCAAAGTGCGCGACGACCGCGTCGATATCGACCCTGCACCAGCTCGCGCACCACGCTTCAACAAACCGTCCTGCGGCTGCGCGATCCATTTTCTGTCCGCTCATGGCGCTGGCCCTCCCCTGGCTCGCCACCAGAAGAGTGACAAAACCAGCCTCTCATGTCAACTTTGTTGACCTCAGAGCTAATTGTTGTCGGCAATCGCTTCCATGACGGCCATCCATGTGGCCGCGCCGCGCGCGCCGACGCGATCGAACGCCTGGCGCAGGACCTTGCGCTCGTAGTCCGATGCCTTCTCCTCGATGCGTTGCCCCGCTTGCGTCAGGCGCAGCAGTTTGGAGCGATGCTGCTCGGGCGACCGCTTCGAGGTCAGAAGCTTGCGCTCCAGCAACAGATTGAGCGGCCGATTCAAGGCCTGCTTGGAAATGCCGAGTGTCTCGATCAGCGAGCCGATTGCGATATCGGGTCGGCGGGCCACCACATAGAGGACACGATGATGCGGACGCGACAGACCCTGCTTCGCAAGATACTCGTCGGCCAGGAGCGTCATTCCGCGCCAGCCGTAATACATGAGCTCCAGCGCCGCATCCAGATCGTGCAGCTTCTCGAGTGAGGCACGGTGAAGACCCGCGGCACGAGACGTCTTTGGCATCATCTGACTGCGTCGAATTGAAAAGAATTTATACCCGCGCCCGCACCGTCGCAAAAAACTTTCGCACGTCGCGCACGAACAGCTCCGGCTGCTCGAAGGCGGCGAAGTGGCCGCCCTTCTCCATCTCGCTCCAATGCGTGATGTTATGAAAATTGGGCTCCATCCAGCGCCGCACCGGCGTGATGATCTCCTTGGGGAACACCGCAACGCCGGTCGGCACCTTGACGACCGGCGTCGTGCGGCGCTTGCCAAAGCTCTCCCAATAGAGCCGCGCAGAGGAGGTCGCCGTCTCCGTCGCCCAATAGAGCATGACGTTGTCAAGCAGCTCGTCCCGGGTGAAGATGTTTTCGGGGTGGCCGTTGCAATCGGTCCAGGCCCAGAACTTTTCCAGGATCCAGGCCGCCTGCCCGCTCGGCGAATCCGTCAAGCCGTAGCCGAGCGTCTGCGGACGCGTCGATTGCTGCTTTGAATAACCGGAGTCGAGATCGACATAGTGCTTCAGCCCGGCGAGCGCCCGCTTGTCCTCAGCCGTCGGCTCGCCCTCGACCCTTGGTGCCGAAGTGAAGGCCAGCGTGATGTGAATGCCGGCGCAATGTTCGAAGTCCTGCGCGCCGAGCGAGGTCGTCACCGCCGAGCCCCAATCGCCGCCCTGCGCGCCGTAGCTGACGTAGCCGAGGCGATCCATCAGCTTGGCCCAGGTCGCGGCGATGCGGTCGACGCCCCAACCGGTCACTTTTGGTTTCGCGGAGAAGCCGAAGCCCGGCAGCGACGGGCACACCACGTGGAAAGCATCAGCCGGATTGCCGCCGTGCGCGGCGGGATCAACTAGCGGCGCGATCACCTTCTGAAATTCGACGATCGATCCGGGCCAGCCATGGGTGATGATCAGCGGCAGCGCGGCAGGCTCTTTCGAGCGCGCATGGATGAAGTGGATATCGAGCCCGTCGATCTCGGTCGTGAACTGATCGAAGCGATTGAGCTTTGCCTCGCGCGCCCGCCAGTCATACTCGTTGGCCCAATAGCCGCAGATCTCCTTGATCCATGTCAGCGGCGCCCCCTGGCTCCAGTCGTCGACCAGCTCCGCCTCCGGCCAGCGCGTACGCACAAGGCGCGATTTGAGGTCGGTGAGGATGTCGTCGCTGACATTGATGCGGAACGGCTTGATCGCGCTGGTCATCGGCTGCCTCCCGATCTGTCTGTCGAGGAGACTAGACCGAATGGTCGCCACATCAAAGGTACCCCTTGTGGGAGAAGGTGGCGCGAAGCGCCGGATGAGGGGTTCTATCCGCAGAGAAAAATACGAGAAGCTCAAGCGCCGAGAGAGACCCCTCACCCGGCTTCGCTTCGCGAAGCCACCCTCTCCCACAACAAGGGGAGAGGGAAAGAAAGCATTAGCCTGTCAACGCAGCCTTCACCAAAGCACTGGCCTTCGCGAAATCCATCTGCCCGGTGTACTTCGCCTTTAATGCGGCGATCACCTTGCCCATGTCCTTCATGCCCGCCGCGCCCGTCTCAGTGATCGCGTCCGAAATCGCCTTCTTCACGTCATCATCCGACATCTGCTTGGGCAGATAGGCCGAGATGACGGCGATCTCCTCGCGCTCCTGGGCGGCGAGCTCGGCGCGGCCGCCCTTCTCGTAAAGTTCGACCGCCTCCTGACGCTGCTTGATCATCTTCTGGAGCACGCCGAGCAGCTCGGCATCGCTAAGCGGCGGCTTGCCGTTGCCACGCGCCTCGATGTCGGCGTTCTTGATGGTCGAATTGACCATGCGCAGCGTGCCGAGCTTGCGCTCGTCCTTGGCCTTCATGGCCTCTTTCACCGCAGCGTTGATGTCGTCACGCATCATGGTCCTGATCCTTTCGATGTATTGTGCCTGATCTAGGCCGTTCGCAGCCGGGAGGCCATAGCGTACCCGCGCCGGTCCGGGTCCATTATTTCCCCATCAGCCGTCCAAATTGCCCAAAATTGCCAATTTCAGCCAAAGTGCGTTCGAAGGTCTGTCAAATATGCAAAAACGCATGTGAATCCGCACTTCTCCGCTTTGACGGCAGCGCCGCGCCGGACTATGTAGCGGGCTCATGACACAATCCGCAAACGATCACGCTTGGCCGGACCATAAACCGACCGCGCTCTTGGTGCTTGCCGATGGCACGGTGCTCGAAGGCTTTGGCCTCGGCGCGGAAGGCCACGCCGTCGGCGAGGTCTGCTTCAACACCGCGATGACCGGCTATGAGGAGATCCTGACCGATCCGTCCTATGCCGGGCAGCTCATCACCTTCACCTTCCCGCATATCGGCAATGTCGGGACCAACGAGGAAGACATCGAGACGGTGAACATGGCCGCAACGCCCGGCGCGCGCGGAGTGATCCTGCGCACCGCCATCACCGATCCCTCGAACTACCGCGCCACCCGCCATCTCGACCAGTGGCTGAAGGCACGCGGCATCATCGGCCTGTCCGGCATCGATACGCGCGCGCTGACCGCGCTGATCCGCACCAAGGGCATGCCGAACGCCGTGATCGCTCACGCGAAGAACGGCGAGTTCGACCTGCACGGCCTGAAGGAAGAGGCGCGCGAATGGCCCGGCCTCGAGGGCATGGACCTCGTGCCCATGGTCACCTCGGGTCAGCGCTTCACCTGGGACGAGACGCCCTGGGAATGGAATCAGGGTTTCGGCCGCCTGGACAATCCTGCGTACAACGTTGTCGCCATCGACTACGGCATCAAGCGCAACATTCTGCGCCTGCTCGCTGGCGTCGGCTGCAAGGTGACGGTGGTGCCGGCGACGACATCGGCCGAGGACATTTTGGCGATGAAGCCGGATGGCGTGTTCCTGTCGAACGGCCCGGGCGATCCGGCCGCGACCGGCAAATATGCCGTGCCGGTGATCAAGGAAGTGATCAAGTCGGGCACGCCGACGTTCGGCATCTGCCTCGGCCACCAGATGCTCGGCCTCGCCGTCGGTGCCAAGACCAGGAAGATGCATCAGGGCCATCACGGTGCCAACCATCCCGTGAAGGACGAGACCACCGGCAAGGTCGAGATCACCTCGATGAACCACGGCTTTGCCGTGGACGAGAAGACGCTGCCGAAGGGCGCAACCCAGACCCATGTGTCGCTGTTCGACGGCTCCAATTGCGGCATCCAGCTCGACGGCAAGCCGGTGTTTTCGGTGCAGTATCACCCCGAGGCTTCGCCCGGCCCGCGCGACTCGCACTATCTGTTCCAGCGCTTTGCCGATCTGATGCGCGAGAGGAAGCGGGCGTAAGCTTTCGCGATCCTACTTTTCGAATTCGTCATGCCCGGGGCCTCGTCCCGGGCATTTTTATTCGTCATTCCGGGGCGCGCGAAGCGCGAGCCCGGAATCCATTGCGCAACGAGCTCCGTGGGACGATGGATTCCGGGTTCGACGCTGACGCGTCGCCCCGGAATGGCGAGGGAACGTTGACTGACGCCCTTCGTTGAACCCTGCTAGTCTGCGTCCGGAGCCCGCCATGGCCGTCGTCCACGACAATGCCGAGCCGCTTGCGATCGTCTTCGAAGACGATGGCGTCGTGCCGAACAACATCATGCCGTTCCTGGTCTATCAGGGCACCGTCAAGCTCGATCCGAAACGTCCCGAGGAAACCATCGAAGGCCTGTTCGCCGAGAACGGCTGGGGCGGCACGTGGCGCAACGGCGTCTACGATTATCTCCACTATCATTCGACCGTGCATGAGGTGCTCGGCGTCGCGCGCGGCCACGCCCGCGTGCGCTTCGGCGGCGATCACGGTCAGGAGCTCGACATCAAGGCGGGCGACGTTGCGATCCTCCCCGCTGGCACCGGACATCAGCGTATCAGCGCAAGCGACGATTTCTGCGTGATCGGCGCCTATCCGCCCGGATCGAAGATGGAAGTCACGCGCCCAACGCCAGGGAACCACGTCAAAGCGCTGAAGACCATACCGGCGGTGAAACTGCCACCGAGCGATCCCGTAATGGGCAAGCAGGGGCCGTTGATGCGGCTGTGGCGAGGTCCCTAGCGCTATTTCGGCAGCATACTCCGGCGCAGTGCAGCCGATAGAGCGTCTGCAGCACTTCACCAGCTCGAGCGCGCATCTTGCCGAGATGCTGCGACAATGCGGCCGAGGACAGCCCGACAAGGCCCGCGAGCTCGCCGACCGACCGCTCCCCGTCGAGAAGGTTTCGAATATAATGAGCAACTATGTTTTTCTCTGAGGAGCATCCTCATGCCGACCACGTTCACACCGCTGGCCTCGCTTGCGGGCGGGGTCCTGATCGGGCTTTCCGCGGTGATGCTGATGGCTGTCAGCGGCCGGATCGCCGGCGTCAGCGGCATCGCCGCGCGTCTGCTGCCGCCCTTCGGCGATAACGCTACCGCGGGCCGCTTCGCCTTCATCGCCGGGCTCATCGCTGCGCCCGCGCTTGCGCGCCTCGTCACCGGCGAGTTTCCACCGCAAGCGATCGAGACCGGCGGCGTGCTTCTGGCCGTCGCCGGCGTGCTGGTCGGCTTCGGCTCGGTGTGGGGCAACGGCTGCACCTCCGGGCACGGCGTCTGCGGAATATCGCGCCTGTCGATCCGCTCGATTGTAGCCACCCTGATCTTCATGACCACCGGCTTCGTAACGACGTTCGTCGTCCGGCATCTCGTGTGAGGCCTGCCATGTCTGTCCTGATACAGTTTGCCATCGGCCTGATATTCGGAGCCGGGCTCTTGATCTCCGGCATGTCGAATCCCGCGAAGGTTCTCAATTTCCTCGATCTCGCCGCCATTCGCACGGGATCGTGGGACCCGAGCCTGATGTTCGTGATGCTGGGTGCCGTCGCCACCGCTTTCATCGGCTTCCGAATGGTACTGAAGCGACAACGGCCGCTGCTCGGCGACACCTTCCATCTGCCGGCCAGGAACGATCTCGATCCACGCATCATTGTCGGGCCGGCGATTTTCGGCGTCGGCTGGGGTCTCGCCGGCTTCTGTCCGGGCCCGGCCTTTGTGGCCTTCGGCTACGGCACTTTGGCTTCGGTCCTGTTCGCGATCGCGATGATGGTCGGGATGGCCGCTGCCCGCGCGCTCACGGAGCGGCAACCGACGCTGGCGATGCCATCTTACGAGTAACGGAAGGCCGCAGGAGGCCCGGCGAGCTGCGCTCTACGCAGCCGCGGGGCTAACACCAACCTGCTGCAGTTGCGCCCTTACGCCGCGTTGCTGCCTTCCTGACGCGAGGCCTCGAACAGGAACCAGGTCCGCCGCTCGGTCTCGTCGATGAAGGTTTCCAAAAGGCTCGCGCTCGCGACATCGCCGGCTTCGTCGCAGACCTCGTGCGCTTTGCGCATGGCGGCTGCGACGTGCTTGTTGTCCTGCATCAATTCGCGCAACATCTCGCGTGGCGGGACGTAATCCTCGTCATTGTCCTTGATGGTCTTGAGCTTGGCGACCTGGCCGATCGACTTCAGCGTGGCGCCGCCGATCTTGCGGACGCGCTCGGCGAGCTGGTCGGTGGTGGCGAAGATCGCTTCCGACTGCTCGTCCAGCAGCAGGTGGTAGTCGCGAAAGTGCCGGCCGCTGATGTGCCAGTGGAAATTCTTGGTCTTCAGGTACAGCGCAAAGGCATCGGCAAGCAACACGTTGAGCGCTTCCGAAACCTTGTCGACCGAGGCGGATGCCAAATCGGTCGGGGTGTCGAGATCGGATGAGATCTTGTGGTTATCTGGCTTTTTGCTCACGGGAGACCTTCCTGTTAGGACGCGGACATTGACGGCGTGCCGTCGCACCCCTAACGCAGGCGAGCAGCACCGGTTCCTGACCCGGAACCGCTTTGCCGGGACCCTCGAAGACCATGGACGATTGGATCGACTATTACGACTCCACGCACACGATCTATGTCAGCAAGCTGCATCGCGATTTGCACTTCCAGATCATCGCGCGGGACATCATCGGCTACATCTCCTCGCCCGACGCGACGGTGCTGGACTATGCCTGCGGCGAGGCGCTGTCCGCGAGCGAGGTGGCGAATGCCTGCGGGAAGCTGATCCTAGCGGAGCCCGCACCGGGCGTGCGTGGCCGGCTGATCGCGCGCTTTGCGCCGAACACCAGGATCCGTGTCCGCTCGCTTGAAGACGTGCGCAAGATGGCCGAGCAATCCATCGACCTCGTGGTGATGAACTCGGTCATTCAGTATATGACGTCGGCGGAGCTGGACTCCGCGCTCTCTGTGATCCGCCGGCTCCTGAAACCTTCAGGCAAGCTGGTGCTCGGCGACATCCTCCAGCCCGAGGTCGGCATGTTCAGGGACGTGATGGCGCTGCTCAGCTTTGGCGCACGTCACGGCTTTCTAAAGGATGCGCTGGTCGGACTGGTCTCGACCGCGCTGTCCGACTACCGCCACCTGCGCTCGCGCATCGGACTCCAGCGCTACAGCGAGGACGAGATCACCGCCAAGCTCGCGGCGGCGGGGTTTTCGGTGCAGCGCGCGCACACCAATATCGGACATAACCGCTGGCGCATGACCTTCATCGCGCGCCCGCCCTTTGCACGCGGTTAGGGTTAACGAGGAGTGGAAGTGGCCTGCCCGATCGCGATCGGTCATGATCCGGTTGGCCCGGTGGCGGAAGCGTCAACGCGAGGGCAGTGCATCGCTCTTTATCCTGGTTCAAATCCAGGCCGGGTCTCCACGCTTCGCCCCTGCGGGGCTACGCGTGGCGCAGCCACGCAAGGCCCGCAGGGGCGAAGCGTGTCCGGTGTAGCTGGAGCGGAGCGAAAGCGAAGACGGACTGCCCGTCCAAAACCTCACTCCCCTTCAACGACTTCACACTCGGACAGAAGCTGAAGCCGATCGGCATCCTTGGCGGCCGAGCTGATCACGGCATCGAGCAGGCCCGGGAAACGCGCTTGCAAATCCTCGCGGCGCAGCCGCATGAATCGGCTGGTCCCCACCACTCGGGTCTGCATTAGCCCGCATTCGCGCAGTTTGGCGAAGTGATAGGCGAGGTTCGACTTAGCCCCGAGGCCGCTGAAGTCGCCACAGCGCAGTTCGCTGCTGACACGTTCCTGCTGGGCGAGTTGGTAGACGATCGCCAGCCGGATCGGATCGCTGAGGCAATCCAGAACCATTGGCAGCTCGATCTGCTCGCGGGTGGGGTGCAAGGGCGTGCGGCTCATAGGCCGGATTATAACCATGCGGCCGCTATGTTCAATAGTTCTTGAACTAATTGACAACGGAACCAGGGCAGCGAATAGTTCAATAAACATTGAACTTAAAAGGAAGGCCTGGACATGAGCATCTTCTGGCTGGCGCTTGCCGCTTTTGCGATCGGGACGGAAGCCTTTGTCATTGCGGGTCTTTTGCCGACCATCGCGACGGACCTGTCGATCTCGGTATCGGCCGCCGGGCAGTTGGTCACTGTGTACGCCCTCACCTATGCCGTGGGATCGCCGATCCTGGCGGTGACGCTGAACAATATCGACCGCCGCACCGTGCTGACGGTGGCACTCGCGACCTTCATTGCCGGCAATCTGGTGGCGGTGGTCGCCGCCGGCTTCCCGCTGCTGCTGGCCTCGCGGATGCTGATGGCGTTCGGCGCCGGCCTTTGCATGCCTACCGCGCTCGGCGTTTCTGTCGCGGTTGCCTCTCCTGAGCGGCGCGGACGCGCGGTCGCGCTGGTCACCTCCGGCCTCACGGTTGCAACCGTGGTCGGTGTTCCCCTGGGTAATTTCATCGGCAGCCTGTACGGCTGGCGTTCGACCTTTGCCATGGTCGCCCTGCTCGGGGCCGTCGCGCTCGCGGGCCTGCTGTTCGGCCTGCCCCGTGGCCTGCCGCGCAACGCAGCCTCGCTGGCAGAACGGCTGGCGGTGGCCCGTCACAGCAATGTCCTGATCGCGCTTCTCATCACGACCCTGTGGGCGCTCGGCGGCTTCACCGTCTTCACCTATTTCGCGGTCCCGCTGAAAAGCCTCGGTTTCGACGCCTCCAGGATCAGCCTTGCGCTGCTGGTCTTCGGCGGAGCGGCCGCGATCGGGAATATGCTCGGCGGCGTCCTCGCTGACCGGCTCGGGACGCTGGCCACAGCGGCGCTCGGCCTCGCCGGCATGGCTAGCGCGCTGATCCTGCATTCGCTGGTCCTGAAGCTGTTGCCCGGCCAAGCCCAATACGCCGTGCTGGGCGCGATCTTCCTCTGGGGCATTTCGGGCTGGGCGTTCTATCCGGCGCAGGTTGCCAGCATCATCCGGATTGAGCCGCAAGCCTCGATGATCGCGCTTTCGCTCAACGCCTCCGCCATGTATCTCGGCTTCGCTATCGGTGGCGCCTTGGGCGGCGCGGTGCTGGCGGCGCTCTCGCCGACCGATCTCGGCTGGGTCGGCGGATCGAGCGTTGCGACCTCGCTTCTGGTGCATCTTGCCCGTGGCTGGCAGGCTCGGCCGAAACCCTTAAAAATTGCCGGTTGATGGGCGTTTTTCGGGGTTTCGCTGCCTCGGAATCTGGTCTAAGACCCACCCGCGCGCGAGGGAGACCCCCGCGCTGGCGCATGATCCGCCAAAGTGTGGGCGGTTTGGCGTGAAGATCATGCGCTTTTTTTAGAGTTGAAGCGCGATCGGACGCAAAACCGGCTACCACTTTTGCTGATCGCGCTTCGGCTTCAGGGGACGCGCGGCAAGCGCGCCCTTTTTTTGTGCCCAAATTCCAGTTCGCGAGTCTTATGCCCAAACGAACAGACATCTCGACCATCCTGATCATCGGCGCCGGTCCCATCGTGATCGGCCAGGCCTGCGAATTCGACTATTCCGGCACCCAGGCCTGCAAGACGCTGAAGGACGAGGGTTATCGCATCGTCCTCGTCAATTCCAACCCGGCCACCATCATGACCGATCCGGAATTGGCCGATGCGACCTATATCGAGCCGATCACGCCCGAGATCGTCGCCAAGATCATCGAGAAGGAACGTCACGTCATTCCCGGCGGCTTCGCGCTGCTGCCGACCATGGGCGGCCAGACTGCGCTCAACTGCGCGCTGTCGCTGCGCCGGCAAGGCACGCTGGAAAAGTTCGACGTCGAGATGATCGGCGCGACCGCTGACGCCATCGACAAGGCCGAGGATCGCCAGCTTTTCCGCAACGCCATGGAGAAGATCGGGCTCCAGACACCGAAGTCGCGGCTTGCCAATGCCTCAGAACTGAAGAAGTCCTTCCGTGACAAATACCACGCCGAACGCGAGAAGCTGTCCGGCGAAGCGCTGGAAAAACTCGACCAGCAGTGGGTGCTCGGCGAGAACGAACGTCGCAAACGCTACCAGGAATATGCGCTGGGCCAGGCGATGATGGCGCTGTCTGAGATCGGCCTGCCCGCGATCATCCGGCCGTCCTTTACGCTCGGCGGTACCGGCGGCGGCATCGCCTACAACAAGGAAGAGTTCCTCGACATCATCGAGCGCGGCCTCGATGCATCCCCCACCAACGAGGTCCTCATCGAGGAATCCGTTCTCGGCTGGAAAGAGTTCGAGATGGAGGTGGTGCGCGACAAGAAGGACAATTGCATCATCGTCTGCTCGATCGAGAATTTCGATCCGATGGGCGTGCACACCGGCGACTCCATCACGGTGGCGCCCGCGCTGACGCTGACCGACAAGGAATACCAGATCATGCGCGACGCCTCGCTGGCGGTGCTGCGCGAGATCGGGGTCGAGACCGGCGGCTCGAACGTGCAGTTCGGCATCAACCCGGCCGACGGCCGCATGGTCGTGATCGAGATGAACCCGCGTGTTTCTCGTTCGTCGGCTTTGGCGTCGAAGGCGACGGGCTTCCCGATCGCCAAGGTCGCAGCCAAGCTCGCGATCGGCTACACGCTGGACGAGATCGCCAACGACATCACCGGCGGCGCGACGCCGGCCTCGTTCGAGCCGACCATCGACTACGTGGTGACCAAGATCCCGCGTTTCGCTTTCGAGAAATTCCCCGGCGCCTCCCACACGCTGACGACCTCGATGAAGTCGGTCGGCGAGGTCATGGCGATCGGCCGCACCTTCCAGGAAAGCCTGCAAAAGGCGCTGCGCGGGCTCGAGACCGGGCTGACCGGTCTCGACGAGATCGAGATCGAGGGCTTGGGCCAGGGCGACGACAAGAACGCGCTCCGCGCCGCGCTCGGCACGCCGACGCCGAACCGGCTGCTCCAGGTGGCGCAGGCGATGCGGCTCGGCTGGTCCAACGACGAGATCTTCAACTCCTGCAAGATCGACCCCTGGTTCCTCGCCGAGATGCGCTGCATCGTCGACATGGAGGACAAGGTCCGCAAGAACGGCCTGCCGCAAAATGCCTTCGGCATGCGCACGCTGAAAGCCATGGGCTTTTCGGACGCGCGACTCGCGGTGCTGTCGGAGAGCACGGAAGGCGATGTGACGGCAAAGCGCCACGCGCTCGGCGTCCGCCCCGTATTCAAGCGCATCGACACCTGCGCCGCCGAGTTCGCCTCGCCCACCGCCTATATGTATTCGACCTATGAGGCGCCGTTCGCAGGCGCAGTTGCGGACGAGAGCGAACCGTCGGACCGGAAGAAGGTCATCATCCTCGGCGGCGGCCCGAACCGCATCGGCCAGGGCATCGAGTTCGACTATTGCTGCTGTCACGCCTGCTTCGCGCTGCATGACGCCGGCTACGAGTCCATCATGGTCAACTGCAACCCGGAGACGGTGTCGACCGACTACGACACCGCCGACCGGCTGTATTTCGAGCCGCTCACGGCCGAGGACGTGCTCGAGATCATCGCGACCGAGCGCAGCAAGGGCACGCTGCATGGCGTGATCGTGCAGTTCGGCGGCCAGACCCCGCTGAAGCTCGCGCGTGCGCTGGAAGCTGCCGAAGTGCCGATCCTCGGCACCTCGCCCGACGCCATCGATCTCGCCGAAGACCGCGACCGCTTCAAGCGCGTGCTCGACAAGCTTCGTCTCAAGCAGCCGAAGAACGGCATTGCCTATTCGGTCGAGCAGGCGCGGCTCGTCTCCGCCGATCTCGGGCTGCCGTTGGTGGTGCGTCCGTCCTACGTGCTCGGCGGCCGCGCGATGCAGATCATCCGCGAGGAGAACCAGCTCAACGACTATCTGCTCGGCACGCTGCCGGAGCTCGTGCCCGCCGACGTCAAGGCGCGCTACCCCAACGACAAGACCGGGCAGATCAACACCGTGCTCGGCAAGAACCCACTGCTGTTCGATCGCTATCTCTCTGACGCCACCGAGGTCGACGTCGACTGCCTCTGCGACGGCAAGGACGTCTTCATCGTCGGTATCATGGAGCACATCGAGGAAGCCGGCATACACTCCGGCGACTCCGCCTGCTCGCTCCCGCCCTACTCGCTCGATGCCCAGATGATCGAGGAGCTGGAGCGGCAGACCCGCGAGCTCGCGCTCGGGCTCGACGTCGTCGGCCTGATGAACGTGCAATACGCCATCAAGGACGGCGAGATCTACGTGCTCGAGGTCAATCCGCGCGCCTCGCGCACGGTGCCGTTCGTCGCCAAGGTGATCGGCACGCCGGTCGCCAAGATTGCCGCCCGCATCATGGCCGGCGAGAAGCTCGCCGACTTCAAGCTGAAGAAGGCCCGGCTCAAGCATGTCGGCGTCAAGGAATCGGTGTTCCCCTTCGCCCGCTTCCCCGGCGTCGACACGGTGCTCGGTCCGGAGATGCGCTCGACCGGCGAGGTCATGGGCATCGACCGCTCCTTCGAGGTCGCGTTCGCCAAGAGCCAGCTCGGCGGCGGCACCCGCGTGCCACGCAAGGGCACGGTGTTCGTCTCGGTGCGCGACAGCGACAAGAACCGCATCGCGGACGCGGTGCGGTTGTTGCAATCCGTCGGCTTCAAGGTGCTGGCGACCTCGGGCACCCAGCGCTTCCTGGCCGACCAGGGCATTCCTACCGAGAAGGTGAACAAGGTGCTGGAGGGCCGGCCGCACATCGTCGACGCCATTACCAATGGCGACATCCAGCTCGTCTTCAACACCACGGAAGGCCCGCAGGCGCTTGCCGACAGCCGTTCGCTGCGGCGCGCAGCCCTCTTGCATAAAGTGCCGTATTACACCACTCTTTCCGGGGCCGTGGCGGCCGCGCAGGGCATCCGCGCTTATCTGGGCGGGGACCTTGAGGTTCGCACCCTGCAGAGCTACTTTTCGGAAACCTGATCGTTAGCGGGGGCCAAGCCCGCGCTAAGTGATTGGCAATGAAGCTACAATGGCCGGAGGAACTGTCCGGCCATGTGGTTGTTCTGTTCCGGCGCCAGCCCCACATAACGTTCCGGTGGCCGTGTGTTCAGCCCCGGGATCACCGACGAATCAAGGTTGCTGCGCCCTCCGTTTTTGTGGGCGCGGGGCCGAAGGACGAGAGAAGAGATGGAAAAGGTTCCGATGACTTCGGCCGGATTTGCCGCGCTCGGAGAAGAATTGAAGCATCGCCAGTCCGTGGATCGTCCGCGGATCATCGAGCATATCGCCGAGGCGCGCTCACACGGAGACCTGTCGGAGAACGCGGAATATCATGCCGCGAAGGAAGAGCAGTCCCACAATGAGGGCCGGATCGCCGAGCTCGAGGACAAGCTCGCGCGCGCCGACATCATCGACATCTCGAAACTGTCCGGCGACACCATCAAGTTCGGCGCCACCGTGACGCTGGTCGACGAGGACACCGAGAAGAAGACGGTGTGGCAGATCGTCGGCGAGGTCGAGGCCGACGCCAAGAAGGGCCGCATCTCCATCACCTCGCCGCTCGCCCGCGCGCTGATCGGCAAGAAGAAGGGCGCCTCCGTCGAGGTCAACACGCCCGGCGGCGCCAAGGCGTACGAGATCACCAAGGTCGAGTGGCGGTAATCCGTGCCGCGGTACCGAAGGGAAAAGCCGCGCGACCAGCGCGGCTTTTTTGTCTCTCGGTCGTTGCACGATTGTAAACGGCCGCGATTGTGAACCATGACATCCTCGGCCATGCTCTCTTGGCTGCATCAAGGGAGGACACGATGGACGTCGATCGTATCGCCGCGCAGAGCCAGCCCTATCTGCTCAGCTTGTTCCGCTTCATCACCGGACTTCTGCTGTTCCAGTTCGGCGTGGCAAAACTGTTCAAGTTTCCGCCGGTCGAGATGTTCGCGGACGTCACGCCGCTGTCGCTTTGGGGCATCGCCGGCATGATCGAGCTGGTGTTCGGCGGCCTGTTGATGCTGGGCCTGTTCACACGCCTCGTCGCCTTCATCCTGTCGGGCGAGATGGCGTTCGCCTATTTCATCGAGCATCTGCCGAACAGTTTCTTCCCGCTCGTCAACGAGGGGACGCTGGCGATCCTGTTCTGCTTTGCCTGCCTTTATCTTGCCTCCGCCGGCGGCGGTCCGATCAGCGTGGACGCCATGCGGCAAGGATGAGTCTTGCTTCAGCGCCGCCCCTTTACCTCGAGCGGCACGGCGGCTTCGTATTTCGAATTGTGCAGCACCAGCGAGGTCCGCACGTTGCGCACGTGCGGCGCGGCGGTCAGATGCGTGACGAAATCCTGGAACGTCGCCATGTCCGGCGCGACGCATTTCAGGATGAAATCGACCTCGCCCGACAGCATCCAGCATTCGCGCACCAGCGGTTCGGCGCGCACGAACTGCTCGAAGGCGCGCAAATCCGCCTCCGCCTGGCTCGACAAATGGACGGCGGCGAACACCGTGACGTCGAAGCCGAGCTTTCGCGAATCGAGCAGCCCGCGATAGCCGTGGATGAAACCTTCCTCCTCGAGCGCCCGAACACGGCGCAGGCAGGGCGGCGGCGAAATGCCGACGCGCTTGGCCAGCTCGACATTGGTGATTCGTCCGTCAGCCTGGATCTCGGCGAGAATTTTGAGATCGATCTCGTCTAGGTTCCGCGACACGTGATTGGAACTCCTGGCTTTAGGGCGGTATCGGGTGGTTTCGTCGCAATCCTCATAACCAGTCCCGCCAAGATGCGCAATTTTATTGCGCGTGCAGCGCAACGGTCTTTTGTTCCCGGGGGGAAAAATCCGCCGACATGGGCTGCAATTCTTGCATAGCTCGCCAGATGGCTTAAATTAGCAACTGACATTTCAGCGCCTCCGCGGCGCCTTCCCAGGCACTATCCGCGCCCGCGCTGCAACTCCCCCAAGAGAGAGGCACCGGTCCACATGCGCGCGCCCATCCATGCCAAGGTCGTCATCATCGGCTCCGGCCCCGCCGGCTACACCGCGGCGATCTATGCCGCGCGTGCGATGCTCGAGCCGATCTTGATCCAGGGCATCCAGCCGGGCGGCCAGCTCACCATCACCACCGACGTCGAGAACTATCCGGGCTTTGCCGACGTGATCCAGGGTCCCTGGCTCATGGAGCAGATGGAGAAGCAGGCGGTCCATGTCGGTACCAAGATCGTCACCGACCTCGTCACCAAGCTGGAGACCGCGCAGCGGCCGTTCCGCCTCACCTGCGACAGCGGCGACGTCTATCTCGCCGACACCGTGATCCTCGCCACAGGCGCGCAAGCGCGCTGGCTCGGGTTGCCGTCCGAAGGGAAATTCCAGGGCGGTGGCGTGTCGGCCTGCGCCACCTGCGACGGCTTCTTCTACCGTGGCAAGGAAGTCGTGGTGGTCGGCGGCGGCAATACCGCGGTCGAGGAAGCGCTGTACCTGACCAACCATGCCTCGCAGGTCACCATCGTGCATCGGCGCGATCACTTCCGCGCCGAGCGCATCCTGCAGGAGCGTCTGTTCAAGCACCCGAAGATCAAGGTGATCTGGGATTCAGCCGTCGACGAGATCTGCGGCACCGAGAACCCGAACAAGGTCACCCATGTGCGACTGAAGAACGTCAAGACCGGCACGCTCACCGAAGTGAAGGCCGACGGCGTCTTCATCGCCATCGGGCACGCGCCGGCGACCGAGCTCGTGAAGGGCCAAGTGAAACTCAAACCGTCGGGCTATGTCGAGGTCGCCCCGAACTCGACCGCCACCTCGGTGCCCGGCCTGTTCGCGGCCGGCGACGTCGCCGATGAAACCTATCGCCAGGCCGTGACGGCCGCAGGCCTCGGCTGTATGGCCGCACTCGAAGCCGAACGTTTCTTGGCCTTGCGCGCCAGCGAGCGCGCGGCAGCGGAATAGCGATCATGCCTCGAACACGCGACGGATTTACCGATATGGACTGGGACAAGCTGAAGGTGTTTCACGCGGCGGCGGAAGCGGGCAGCTTCACGCATGCGGGCGAGCAACTCGGCCTGTCGCAGTCGGCCGTGTCACGCCAGGTCTCGGCGCTGGAGCAGGAGCTCTCGGTCTCGCTCTTCCACCGCCATGCCCGCGGCCTGATCCTCACCGAGCAGGGCGACCTCTTGTTCCGCACCGCGCATGACGTGTTCATGCAGCTCCAGGCCGCGCGCGCCAAATTGACCGATAGCCGCGAGCGGCCGAGCGGCGACCTCAAGATCACGACCACGCCCGGCGTCGGCATCAACTGGCTGATCCCGCGGCTCGGCGAGTTCACGGCACTGTACCCGGAGATCCGCATTTCGCTGATCGTGACCGACGAGGAGCTCGACCTCTCGATGCGCGAAGCGGATGTTGCGATCCGCACCCGCAAGCCGACGCAGCCGGATCTCATCCAGCGCAAGCTCTTCGCGATGGGCTTCCATGCCTATTGCTCGCCGGAATACATCAAGCGTTTCGGCACGCCGCGCACGCTCGAGGAGCTCGATGCTCACCGCATCATCACGCTCGCCGACGGCAACTTCGCGCCGCATTTGCAGAACCGCAACTGGCTGGTCGAAGCGGCGCGCAATGGCTCGGGCCCGCGCGAGGCTTACTTCAAGGTCAACAACATCCTCGGTCTCGTGCGCGCCTGTCAGCAGGGCCTTGGGATTGCGGCGCTGCCGGATTACCTCGTCGAAGAAAACAGCCGCCTCGTGCAACTGTTCGGTGAATCGGACTCGATTCAACTCGACACCTATTTCGTCTATCCCGAGGAGTTGAAGACGGTCGCGCGCGTGCAGGTGTTCCGCGATTTCGTGGTGAGCAAGGCGCAACGCTGGCCTTCCTGATTTCCGCATGACTGACATGCGACCTCGGCTGTTGCTGCAGGGCTCTAGCCGAGCCCATACTCTCTCCACGCTGAGCCTTCGCGTTGCGCATTTGTCCCCCTCCTCCAGTGGCGCGGGAGTTCAGTAATCCCTCTTGGAAGGTGATTGTGTCGGCCTCACGTGGCCAATACCTAAGCCGGGCCCTTCGGGTCCGGCTTTTTTTCTTCCAATTCGGCCTTCGCTTTCCGCGTGTATTGACAGTTCCACATATCCCCCGCATCATTTGCACACCATGATCACGAATTCGTGCGCAATTCTCTCGAAGGCGATCGCCTCGAAAAAAGCCCCCCATCCGGGGCTCAGGGATGTTTGCGCGCGCTAGACCTTCGTCATCGTCGCGATCCCGAAAACCCCGCCGTCTGGACGGGGTTTTTTCATGTGCCCTCCGTCTCAGACCTCAACTGAAAAGGAGATGGAACATGACCGATCTGAGACAACAATTGCAGGGCCTCTGGCTGCCTCTGGTGACACCGTTTCGCGACGGCCGTCTCGACGAGCGCTCGCTGCGGCAGCTCACGCGGCACTATGCGCGCGAGGCGGTCGACGGCTTTATCCTGGGCGCGACCTCCGGCGAGGGCATGACGCTGAAGGGCGCCGAGCTCGAGCGCCTCGTCGCAACCGTGCGCGAGGAGCTCGCCGCGCACCGCCGCAGCGTTCCCATCGTTCTTGGCCTCTCCGGCGCGGACACCGCGCGGCTGAAGGAAAGCCTGGATGAGACCGCAGACTGGCCGATCGACGGTTATCTGATCGCGAGCCCCTACTACCTGCGGCCATCGCAGCGCGGCCTCTTGGCGCATTTCGAGGCGCTCGCCGATCACGCCGCCTGGCCGATCGTGCTCTACAACATTCCCTATCGCACCGGCATCAATCTCACGAACCAGACGCTGCTCCGCCTCGCCGACCATCCCAACATCGTCGGCCTGAAGGATTGCAGCGCGAACCGCGAGCAATCCGTCGCGCTGCTCCGCGACAAGCCGGATCACTTTCGTGTGCTGACCGGCGAGGACGCGCACACCCATGAGGCGCTGAGTGACGGCGCCGACGGCGCCATCCTGCTCTCCGCCCACATCGAGACCGCAACCTTTGCTGCGATCCAAACCGAGCTGAAGCGCGGCAATGCCGACACCGCGCTCGCGCGCTGGCAGCAGGTTTCGGAGCTGACGCGGCTGTTGTTCGCCGAGCCGAGCCCGGCGCCGGCGAAGTATTGGCTATGGCGAACAGGCCTCATCGAAAGTCCCGAGGTGCGCCTGCCGATGGTCGAGATCGGAAGCGAGCTCGCCGCTGCGCTCGATCGCGAGATCGCGCGGAGGTCGGAAAAATCGGCCTATGGGGAATCGTCGGTGGCTCCACGCCCTGACGGCGGCATGGCAACGCCTTTCATGCAGACCTGAGTGGGGCCGAGTCGAGACGTATCCGATGTCCGATTGGCTGCGCCGCGATATCGGCCTGACCGAAGACGTCATGACATCGGCATTGGAGCGGATTGACGACATCAGGCGGAGGCACGGCGAGTGGCTCTAGCGGCTGCGAGATCGTGAAGAAGATAAGTCGCTTTGCCTCTCCCCGCTTGCGGGGAGAGGCAGTGAAGCAGCCGCGCCTGTGGTTAACCGCGCCTCAACGGCCTTCGCAGGCGCCGCATGGCGCATCCACGGCTCGTTTACGCATCGCGCCCTATCGTTTCTCTCAAGGACCAATCCATAGGGGGAAACCATGGGACATCGTATCCGGCCGACGGCCGCGGAACACTTCGCGCCCGCCGATCTCATGCAAGGACTTCTGGTAATCTCGTCGTTCGGCTTCTGGGCCCTGATGCTCGGCCTGATGCCGGTGCTGCTGTTTCGCGTCTGGCTCGCGGGCTGACGCGAGGATAGTTAATCGGCGGTAGCGTCCGTGCTCGAATTGTCCGGGAACCAGCGAGGCGGATGTTAAAACGTTTCTAGTATCACTCGAGCCCGCAAGCGAAGAACTCGCGGGGGCGTTTAGTGAATACTCGAAATGACATGGCGCCTGGCTACCAGGCCGCCGAGCAGCAGGGCTTTACCACCGAGGACATCCTTTGGGCCGCCGGCATCTGGTCGGTCATCCTGACGCTGTCACCGGTGATCGTGTTCTACATGCTGATGGTGGCGTAGAGCATGATCCGGAAAAGTGGATACCGGTTTTCCGATCAGATCATGCTTACCTAAAGAGCTTCCACCGGCACCTGAAACGCAAAACGCGCGGGCCAACCGCGCGTTTTTCGTACCTGGAAAATGAATAATGAAAACTACGCGGCCTGCTTGTGCATTGCGCCGGATGCCGACGCCGTGCCTCGGATTGCCTTGACTGAACGCTCGATCGCAGCCCACAGCCTCGCGATCTCCTGCGCGGCGCGGCTCTCGGCCTGATATTCCCGTGCGCCCTCGCCGTGGCTCAGCGCCATCAGCAGGTCCGAGCGGTTGGTGATCTGGCCGCCCCAGACCGGCGCGCGAAACTTGGCGAGCGCCTCGCGGGCGATGGTGACGATCGGGCTTTCGGCTTCGTCGCGACGGGCGGGAGCGCCGTTGAGCACGACCGCGTAGGGCTTGCGCGCCGCGCGGCACATCTGGATGGTTTCCTGCACCGCGTTGACGTCGAACACGCCAGGCCGCGCCGGGATGACCACCATGGTTGCGTTCTTGATCGCGTCGTCGACGACGGCCGACAGGTTCGGCGGTGTGTCGATCAACACCCATTCATAGCCGTCGCGCTTGGCAGCGGAGACGATGCCGCTGACCGAGTTGACGGCAGCCTTGATCGGCGGTTCGTTGGTGCCACGCAACTTGTGCCACAGCGTGAGCGAGCCCTGCGGATCCGCATCGACGAGCAGAACTTGTTTACTCGCCTTGATCTGCGCGGCGAGATGAGCAGCAAGGGTACTCTTGCCCGAGCCGCCTTTACGCGATGCAAAAACAATAACGTTCATACCCTTGGCCTCCAGATTGACCCCAGGTCGCGAAAATGAATCAGCACGCTGATTCGTGAAAGAAAAATTTACCGGGAGTTGCGTTGAAGCCACGAAATAAAAGGCGTGTTGGCTTTTGAGTCACACTGCACGCGGGGTCACGGACATGAATTGCCATGAATGACCGTTCGCGACGGCAAATCGTGCATTTTTCGAGCAATCGTTCGGGAAACGGCGGCACGCAACCTGCCCGAGCAAATCGATTCCCGACTCTTTGCAGTCGGGCGAGGGCAAATTGCTGCAACGAGTTCGCGGAGTGACGCGAACAAAAGGAGTCCTTCAGCTGACATCACACATCATCACTGAGTGATTTTTACTCAGAGGTGTAAGCCGTAGTCTCGGTAACCTCCCCCGCTTGCGGGGGAGCATATGCCGCCCTTGGCGGCCGTCTCTAAAGAACGCCGAAGCGAAGCTTCGGCTATGGCGCTCGAAGCGCGGCGGGTGAGTGCTCTTTCCTCTCGGGGGTTCTCGATTGTGGAGACACCCTCTCCCCACCCCTCTCCCGCAAGCGGGAGAGGGAGCGCAGCTTGCCTGATGCTGGAGTTCTTTCGCGAGGCGCTAGGTATCGTCGGCTTTCGGCTTCTTCTTGCCGGACTTGCTGCTCGCCGTGGTCTTCTTCGCCGCCGGCCTGCTCGAGGTCTTCTTCCTCGCCACCGGCTTGATGTTGACGGGCTGACCGGTTGCCTCGCCCGGTTCCGGCCCCTGGCGGAAGAACACCGCGCACTGCGGCGAGAGCTGCGACTTCTTCTGGATCATGCAGGCGGTGATGGCGTCGACGTTCGGAACGAACTCGCCGCACAGCCGCATCGCGTCGGGCGAGCAGGCCTGCTGCTGCTCCGGCGTATAGGCGAGGCTTGCACGAGGCTGGACGATGACGGCCAGGGCGATCGCGGAGATCGCCGCGACCAGGAACTCCTCGAAACGAAACGCCAGCATGATCCCCCCCTATCTTTCCAAGTCGGAGGGAATAGTGGGTGAAGCCTTCCGCGTTGGCAACCGCGCCGCGAAACGAAAACCGAAAGCTGTGCGCTCCGGGCAACAGGCATCGAGAGTGCAGCGGGATTAGCCTCGATTATTGCCACGAGGGAGGTGGGGCTCCCTCCCCCGCTTGCGGGAGAGGGAGCGCCGCCTCCTCAAACAAAAAGCTCGAAAACAACCCCATGCAAAGTAGACGGCGCGACCGGCGCAGGAATTTTACGGATTTTACGAAATCAATTTGACACGTCGGGCAAATCAGCGGCAATATGCCAGCATCGAGGGTGTGTGGGGTGGTCAGCGAATATCCCCTCAAGGTGAGGGCCGCATGGCTACCGTGTTGATCGTCGCGCCGGTGTTTGCCTTGATCGCGGCCGGCTATGCGGCGGTGCTGTTTCGCTTCGTCTCCGAGAGCGCACACAAGGGCATCTCCGAATTCGCCTTCAGCATCGCGATTCCCGCGCTGATGTTCCGCACCATCGTCGTGTCGGAATTCCCTCAGCTCAGCGCCTTTCGGATGTGGGGCGCCTATTACGGCGCGCTGGCCATCACCTGGATCGCGGCGCTCGCGCTGTCGGCCCTGCTGCGCGAGCGCCGCGACGACCGCGCGGACGGCGTCGTGTTCGCGATCGGCTCGGTCTACGGCAATATCGTGATGCTCGGCATTCCCCTGACGCTCTCGGCGCTGGGCAACGAGGCCGCGGGGCCGATGGCCCTGATCCTGTCGGTGAACACGCCGCTGCTGTGGCTCTGCGGCACGCTGCAGATGGAGCTCGTCGACCGCAAGCAGAAGGGCTCGGCCCTGTCGATCATCCTGCCGGTGATTCTGGATCTGGCGCGCAACCCGATCATGCTGGCCATCGGCTTTGGCCTGATCTGGCGTTTCACCGGGCTCGGCCTTCATCCCGTCGTCGACAGGACGATCGAGCTGCTCGCACAGGCGGGATCGCCGGCTGCGCTGATCGCGCTCGGCATCAACCTGTTCCGCTTCGAGGTCAAGGGCGAGAAACTCAGCATCGTCGTGATGAGCGCGCTCAAGCTGCTGGCGATGCCGGCGGCCGCGTTCGTGCTGGCAAAGCTGCTCAACCTGCCGCCGCTGGCGGCCGGCGTGGTCGTGCTGTTCGCGGCGATGCCGACCGGCGCGAATGCGTACATCTTTGCGGTTCAGTATCAGCGGCTGGTGAACCCGGTATCGGGGGCTGTTGCGCTGGGGACGGTGCTGGCTGCGGTGACGCTGCCGGCCGTCGTGTTACTCGTCGCGCATCTGCAGTAGCGGTCCGAGCAAATTCCGCAAAAATCGAACGCTACAGATCCAGTGTGAGATAAGTCACGCCCGTCAAGGTTGCCGGAGATTATGCTGCGCCGAACCTCATAGCAGAGTGCGGCTTATGCAAATGCTCTTACTGGATCATCTCACACAGAACTGGCCCATGCTGGCCGAGCTATCCCCAACGCAGGAGCAGCAGTGGGCCGCTCTTTTTATGGCGCTGGTCTCCTGGCTAGGGGCATCGGGCGCCGCGGCCTCCATAACGACATTCCTGACCAAGTTCCAACACCTGGATCAGCACTTGGCTCCGATGCTGTTTGTGGGCATTCTTCTCGTTGCGTTCTCCGTTGGATTGATGATTGTCGAAAACCGAAGTCTTGGTCTCCATGCGGCGAACGCAAAAGTCTCGAAGCTGGTCTCCCTGAGATTCCGTAGTCTGGCTTCGGCATGCATGATTACCGGGCTGCTGATATTGCTGATGGCGTTCATCACGTGGACGTACATTTTGATGCATCAGCCAATGCCACCGCATTGAACCAGCGCCAGAGGTTAGCAAGTCAGCGCCAGACCAGCCAGAGCAGCGGCGCCAGGATGCAGAGGCTCAAGCCCACGCCGAGCGACAGCCGGCCGAACCTGTGCAGCATCGACAATTGCGAGGGATCGATATTGGGCTGCAAATCCAGCCAGCGCCGAAAGCGCTCAAACAGCCAGCCGATCAGGTGAACGAGCGCTTCGACCAGCCGGAAAACGAGTTCAAGGAGAAGTTCGAAGATGGGGCCCGCCAGATCATCGAGGATGAGGTCGAACAGGATCTTCATGCACATTCACCGAGCTGTCGGCCCATCCACCGGTCGCTGCTCGAACTTGACGTGGGGGTCGGAGGCGCAGGCCGATAGAAGGTAGCGCTTCACCTTCCCGGGATTGGCCCGTGATGTCGGGGCTAAGCTGGCATCAATCAAATTTACGCCCAGCGTTATAGATTTTTGCCTTTGCACGCGAAGGTAGCTACCCTGCGATGAGGCGTGTTGCAGGAGGCGGATATGGGACATCGCGAAGACATGCTCGAAGTCATTAGAAGCGCTTACGCGGCGCGCGGTAGCGGCGACGTGGAGGGCCTCGTGGGAGCTTTTCATCCCGAAGGTGTGTTCACTCTGGTCGGCGACAACAGCGCGCTCGAACTGACCGGGAGTGCTCAGGGCCACCCGACCTTGCGAGGGGCCTTCGGCCAGTTCATTGCCAATTTCGACTTCATAGAGCGCGAAATCCTGAGCGAGTTGGTCGAAGGGCAAAGTGCTGCGGTGCACTGCCGCATCGTCGTCCGATATCGCCCCACCGGGAAAACCTTCAGCACCGAGGTCATGGACCTGTTCAAATTTCAGGACGGCAAGATCGTCGAGCTGATTGAGTTTGCGGACACCGCGCAGATCAAAGCCGTGATCTCCTAGGGTGGCGAGTGATGTGCGCGCTGCTGGCGATGCCGGCGGTCGCCTTTTCTGCTCGCAGGCACTGCTAACGGTAGATCAACGGCAACGGATATTTTCACCTCGGGCTAGATCTAAGACCCGCGCGGTTTGATCGATCAATTCATTCCGGATACATTTTGAGAAAGCATGATCTATGCAAAATCGACATGGGTTGAGCCGCAATATTCCAGCTGATGTGAAGCGAGCAGTAAGGCAGCGCGACGGCTTCGGCTGCGTAGTGTGCGGCAAAGCCATTTACGAATATGAGCACTTCGATCCCGAGTTTGCCGATGCGACGAAACACGACCCCGCAGGCATTATTTTGCTTTGCATTTCTTGCCACGGCAAAAAAACTCGCGGATTTCTATCTGAGCAAACAATCTCCGCCGCACGGCAAAATCCCAAATGTACGGAGAAGGGATTCTCTTTTGAGGAATTCGATATTGGAACTACAGCGCCAGAAATTTCGGTCGGAGCCTTCACTGGGACTGACGTTGATACGCTAATTGAAATATTCGGAACCAGAATACTTTCAATTTCGGCCCCGGCCGAAGCCCACTTGCCCTTCGCCATCAACGCTCTTCTGACTGATCGCGACGGCAACACCATTCTCAGGATCGTAGAAAATGAATGGCAAAGCTCAATCGAGAATTGGGACGTCGAAACAGGTGGCGGGAAAATAACCATCCGACGCGGCCCAGGCGACATCATATTGGCGATTCGCACTGAGCCACCCAGCAAGTTGATTATCGAGCGACTCGACATGTACCATCGAGGCGCTTCTATTAAGTGTCGAGAAGGTCAACCAATTTCGATAACGATGCCAAATGGAACGACCATAGCAGGGACCGGCGTAACTGCTCGTGGATGCAAAGTTGGAATCAAAATTGACGGCCAAGGATTGTCTTATGGGATAGGCGGTGGATCCCTCCATGTAGAGCGCTTATCATTTGGGCCCCGCATCGGCCGGCGAATGAACTCAGCCGGAACATTAAGCCGAAATTCGTTGTGCACTTGCGGAAGTGGCAAGAGATACAAGCACTGTTGCGGACGTTACTAACGGCATGATTGCAATGATGGAAACCTTCATGGCCAAAGTGCGCTCCAAGCACGGCCAACCTTGGGCTAAAGGGCGCTCGGGATCGAAAGCTACGCACTGGGTTGAAGGTCGAGGGCAGAAAGTCCATTGGCGAGCACCGGCCCGAGACAATTGAGCTTGCTCGCAGGGTGGCCCGTGAGCGTCCCAAATGCGGCAAGCGGTCTCTCAGGGAAATCGCTGCAGCCCTTGCTGAGGCTGGGTACACCACGAAGTGGGGCAAGCCATACGCTCCAACGGCAATTAACCTGATGCTCGCGAGGGCTGCAGTGAGCAGCGCACCGAAAGGCGAATGCCATTGATCCCCGCCGCCCGCTTCACCTTCTTGTGGTCTTATTCGAGGCCCCTGTGCCGCTGTGGTGTTCGGAGCGGCAGCTTTCTAGCTCGTAGGGCACAGCGGGTAACATCACCGACGAGGCCCCCTCTGAGGCTCCCCTAACGAGCCTCTCCGACAACAACTGGATCCTAATTTCAGCCGACCTACCATCCCGACTTCGCACCGCGATGCTTAAAGGGACGATCGCCGCCGAGGTCAAAGCCGCACCGCATGTAGCGGCGACGCACGTGCAGGCCTGTAAACTACCCCGATGGACCAAGCACACAATTGCGAGTTGCAGCTCTGATAGGGTATGTGTTTGGCTTAATGCGGTGGGGGACAGCGATGGCAATGAAGGCCGATCAGCGTGAGCATGTATTGAACTACTGTGACGCGCACGTTGCTCAAGAGAGTGGTTTGATCGGCAATTTGACTTTATTGAGAATAAAGCGCTGGCGGCTCGCTTGGCCCTGGAATTTTACTCCGCTCGTTACATCTACAAGCTCGGCGAAGCCTTGGCTGTCGATGGCGAGCGTATGCATGCACATAACAAATTCCAAATTACGCAATACGCATCCCTTTACGAGGCGATCATAACTCATCTGTTGTGGGGCAAATACGCCGCCGAGGAGGCGGTCCTAAAAATCTCGACACATCTAGCGTACAAGCCAATAGATGACTTGCCAGCAAATGTTAGGATCATAACCTCGCCAGATGAAAAACTATCCCTTTGCGTTCACCGGAAGGAAGCAACTTCGTCACATTCAATCAAGTTTGACGACAAGGTGGCTGCTGCCGTTGAAATCGGGTTTGTGCATCGAAAGCTGGGCGGTGAGATTAGCGAATTCTTCCGCCTTCGGAACGGCATGAACATCGAGAATGCTGTCAGCCGGCAAATCCAATACGAGTTAGAACAAACAAGGCTGGCCTACCGACGCATGGAGCCATTCATCAATGGGGTTCGAGAATTTCTTAGGACCGGGAAAAAGCCAACACTCACTTGATCGTTTCGTGGGACATGCTGTTCTACGATTTCGGCTGCCCACAAAGGCGGAAATCACCAGAACGCTGTAGGTAGGCCCACGAGAAACCTTTGCACGTAAACATCACTCACGACTGCGGTTCTATTCTGAAATTGTAGCCGTGCTTGTCGAGCAGCGCCAAAAGGTTGGGGCCGTCGATCAAGGTGAGGGGTTTGTTCGCTGCCCATTCGTGCGCATCCCGCCAAAAGTGACTTGTGGTGACGAGGATACCTCGGTTAGCCCCTTCGTACAGCACGGTGCCCATAAAATTCTCTCACAGCGGCTACGTCCACCTTGTTGGAATAGCGCTTCGCCTGCACCACAAACTTTCCACCGTGCAACTGGCGTCCTGTTCCTCGGCTCCACGTGGTAGACTTAAAGAGGCGCGGCCGCGTCAAGTTGACAGCAGCGAGAGTTTCGCCAGGCGCGTCGCGGTAGTCTACGTCGCGCAAACCAGGTTAAGCGACTGCCGTCAACCTGCTGTCCGCATCGGTGCTTGTGAAGAGTAGCCGCCTGCGGATGGCTTCCTCGACCAGCGCCAGTGTCTGCTTTGCTTCGCGGGCATCAGCCTCGGCCGCCTGTGCGCGAAACTCGATTGCCGTCAACTGATCTTGCTGAGCTTCGATGCGCTTCTGAGCTTCCTCGAGCGCCATCGAGGCTTCTCTTAGCTTGCGCTCTGTCGTGGCTATGAGTTCGCGTTGCGCCCGCTCAGCGGCCTCAGCTCGCGCCTCCGTCTCGCGAACACTCTCCTCCATGCTGCGGAATAAATCCGCTGCCTGATACACAAGCCCGAGAGCCCGAGCACCCGTGTTGGGCGAGGAGGACCTTGCAAGCCCAAGGACGTTCTCCCCATCCGGTATTGATCTGCTGAAACCGCGCTGCGCCATCCAAATCAGCTCCACCGCGAATAAAGTAAGGGGAGCACGATGACGCACTTATAGTAAACGCGCGGTTAAGGGAGCCGCTGTCTGGCGCGGCCGCCGTCGAGATTCACAGGGCTATGCGTTCGCTACAGGGAACGAGGCGGGACACCAGGCTCATTCGGGCAACCCCGCTTTCCGAAGGCCCTCGATCTGCAGCTTTGCGTTTGATTGTCCACCCCGAGCGATCCATGCAGATATTGTAAAGCCGGGATCGACCTCAAGCAGACGCGCCGCCGCCTCACGCGCCTCAGCGTCACGTCCGAGATGGGCGAAAGCGGACGCAAGACAGCGATAAGCTGGCCCAAAAAAGGGGCTCTGACGTTGGGCTTTCTTCCCCGCCGCGATGGCCTCGTCAAAGCGACCAAGCTCAATCAAGGCAAGCCCCATCCCAGCAAACGTATGACGTAGCCGCGGGTCTACCGGGCTCACGCGCATGGCGCGTTCAAAGCTCCGGACCGCTTCCTCCGGCCGCCCCGCAATTCTATTGACATGGCCTCTGCTGCTCCATGCGGCAAATGAATTCGGGTTGAGCGCGACCGCCCGGTCAGCCATTTCGATCTCACTTTCACAATCGCCGATCATGAACGCCGAGATTAAGCAAGCGTATGCCAACGTTTCCGGATCACCATCGTCGACGCTTAAAGCCAAACGAAAGAGCCGGACTGCTTCCTTGCGCTCGAATTGAGCATCGGCCGCATAGCCAAAAAGGACCCTTTGCATGTGACCGAGACCTGCCAGAGCCGCGACGAAGCCGAACCGAGGGTCAAGCTCCAAAGCGCGAAGAGCCAGCCTGATCGCCTCGGCCAAACCTTCGGCGGTGGTTAGGTAAAACTGCGGCAAGGCCCGGAGATAGAAATCATAGGCGGTAAGGTTCTCTGGCCGCCGCCGCATCGCCATTGCAATTTCCGTTTGAAGCAACTTTGGCCGAATGGCTGAGACAACGGCGACCGTGACTTCATCCTGGAGAGCGAAAACGTCCGTTAAGTCACGCTCGAACCTGTCCGCCCATAGATGTGCTCCCGTCACCGCATCAATCAACTGTCCTGTGATCCGAACCTTCCCCGATGCCTTGCGCACGGCCCCCTCAAGGACATAGCGCACGCCGAGCCTGCGTCCGACCTCCTTTATATCGACGGCTTTGCCTTTGAAGGTGAAGCTCGAATTGCGAGCGATCACGAACAACCATCTGAACCGCGAGAGCGCGGTAGTGATTTCCTCAACCATCCCATCCGCGAAGTATTCCTGTTCGGGGTCGCCGCTCATGTTCTCAAACGGCAGAACCGCAATGGAAGGCTTGTCGGGTAGCGGAGGCGGGCTCTCAGTCTCAGCAACACGCGCGGAAGCAGCCTCTCGCATTTCCCTCAGCGCACCCACCTGATAGGCCCTGATTGGCTCTTGGATGTTCTTCACCTGCTGAACACCAAGGTCCACAAAGGTCACCGGCAAGACCTTGCGCACCTGATCGTGCGTCACAGCGGAAATACACACGCCTCCCGGCTTCGCAATCGACTGTAGCCGCGCGGCAATGTTCACACCGTCGCCGAAGAGGTCCCCAGCGCGTATCATTACGTCACCGATGTGGATACCGATGCGGAAAAGTATGCAGCGATCAGGCGCGAGACTGGAGTTCGCTTCGGTCAAAGCAGTCTGTGCCTCCACCGCGCACTGCACGGCGTCCACGGCGCTTCCGAACTCCGCAAGGACACTGTCGCCCGCCGTGTTGGCTATGCGGCCCCTGTGTTCCCCAATGAGCCTGTCGAGGATTGCTCTCCGTTCGGTCAGGCCTTTGAGCGTGCCTACCTCGTCAGCGCCCATGAGGCGGCTGTAGCCTTCGACATCCGCTGCGAAGACTGCGACGAGCTTGCGGCTGACCTCGCCACGGTCTGACATTGCTGTCCCGAGGAAGCCTGAGTTAAGCCAGTTATCATTCCGCAACCGGGATAATGCGGCAAGGTTGTACGGCGATTGGGGAGCGGGGGCAATTTGGATGGCGCTGGTACAGTTGGTGGATACCACAAGCCAGCCAGCTTCATCATTGATAAACCTAGGCTTTTCGCCCGCGTAGGGGCGGCGTTTGTATTGGCATTTTGTATAAGCACAAAGCCAGGTTTCCCGTTCGTCGCCGGTCGGTTCTCCTTTGGCTGCAGTGTCGCGCCGCTACGCCAACGGACGCGTGTTCGCCACAGAGAACGAGGAGAAGCACCGGTTTCATTCGGACACCTGTTTTCCGAAGACGCGGTCACACAAGAGCGCGTTCATCGACGCCCGCCATAGGCTGCAGCGTTGGACGAAAAGTGTTCTGATCCGCCCGAACCTTTGCATGTTTTTCCCGACTTATAGTGAACAGGTTCACATAGCGCGTTTTTGACTACGGCTAAGGTGCGTATGGAATTCGTGGTGGGAATATCTCCAATCGAACAGGGGGAACCCCATGAAGAGGCAGTTCTTGATTGTGACCGCCGTCGCCGCCATCGGACTCGTGGCGACCAATCATGCGAATGCGTGCGCATTGCATCTTCCAACCTTTGAACTTACGGGCTTCCCGATCTCGCGGCATCAAGTGGCAGTGCTGGGTGCAGCCCAAGTGGAGGAGAGTTCGGTTACGCCAAACCTAATGTTGGCTGGTATGCCGGCTTCTCCCCATCAGATCGATGTTCTGAAGCCACGGGCGAACAGACTGAAAATAGCTCAGGCTGCGGATCATCCCAGTCTAGTCACCGTTGGCCTGGCGAGCCCCAGCTCGCAGCAAACCACTATTCAGGCGCCGTGCGCCTCCGAGTGATTCTTCTGAATGGGCTACGCGTGCCGTTTGCCGAGGCTGGCGAAGTACCCGGGCCGTTCGTTGTGCCAGTGGACTGATCCGGCGATATCTCCTCCCTTGACCTGCGCCGATTTGTTGTCTGACGATTTGGATTAACGTTGATGTTCCGTATTCTGTTCGCCGTCACGCTGATGGTATGGACCGGCGCCGTGCTCGCGCACGATCACAATCGGACTGATCTGTCGAAGTGGTTTGAGACGCTTCACGACCGAAAAGGGGATCTGTGCTGCGATGGTAGCGAAGCGATGCATTTGTCCGAGATAGATTGGGAGATTAGTGGCAACCGTTACCGCGTCCGCGTGCCGACAACGTCTGGGGGCTACCAGCGTGCGAAGGCCGGCGCCACCAACGTGGAAACCGAATGGGTTCACGTGCCCCACGATGCCGTGATCGACGAGCCGAACAGGGCTAGCGTGACGCTGGTCTGGCCGCTGTACGGCCCGATGGGTGTGAGTGTTCGCTGCTTCTTGCCGGGAACGATGATATGAAGCGCGCGGTTTGTGTTGCGACTAGATGGCGCTGGTACAGTTGGGTGGGCTCGAACCACCGACCTCCTGTTCCACAGTCAGAATATGGGCTCCGACAGGGCTACGCCTTTCCCGCCGATAGTACGAAAATGGCAATTTTATCAACGACTAGATCCGCCGCACCCCACCTTGTCTGCGCTGCAATTGGCGCTATGGTGGTAGCTACGTGGTAGCTACCGAGGCGATAGATGGCCCTTTCGAGTGTAACGATCCGCGCAGTGCAAGCGCTCAAGCGGGGCGAGACTATTTGGGACGCCGACCACCGCGAAGCGGTGCGAGGTTTTGGCGTTCGGCGCCAACGCGACCAAGCGACCTACGTTCTCAAGTACCGCGTATTCGGTCGACAGCGCTTCGTCACTATCGGTCCCCACGGCGCCCCTTGGACACCTGTGCTAGCACGCAAGGAAGCCAAGCGGCTTTTGGGCTTGGTTGCCAATGGCAAAGACCCGGCGGACCAGAAAACCAAGGCCCGCCTGCAGGCTGCAGACACACTCCTGGCAATCGCGGATCAGTATCTCCGGAACGCTAAACAAAGGCTCAAGCCCAAGACCTATTCGGAGATAGAACGCTACTTGTTGGTCAGTTGGAAGCCGTTGCATAAGCTCTCGGTTTTCCAGATCACCCGACGCCATATCTCGGCTCGTATTGCTGATATCGCGCCAGCTCATGGAATGGTCTCAGCAGCCCGCGCCCGTGCAGCGCTGTCCTCAATGTTCAACTGGGCAATACGGGAGGGTCTTGAGATTTCCGCGAACCCGGTTCTCGGCACTAATCGACCCACGCAGCCGGGAAGCCGCGAACGGGTTCTCACGGAGACGGAGCTATCAGTGATCTGGCGGTCCAGTGGCGATGACGATTACGGACGCATTGTGCGTTTGTTGCTGCTCACAGCCCAACGCCGTGATGAAGTAGGCAGCATGCAATGGGCCGAACTTGATATTGTTTCGGGGCTATGGACGCTGCCCGGCGCCCGGACCAAGAACCATCGCGAGCACTCGCTACCATTGGTTCCCGCCGCCTTGGCGTTACTCCCACCGCGCCGAGACGGCCGAGACTTCCTGTTTGGCGACGGCCCCCGACGCAGCGGTGATCCGCATCGTGGGTTCTCGGGGTGGTCAAAGTCGAAGGCGGCGATTGATGCACGAATCGCGAAAGCGATTGGCGCCCCCCTGCCCCATTGGACAGTTCACGATCTTCGGAGATCGGCATCCACGGTAATGGCCGACCGGCTTGGCGTTTTGCCGCATATCGTGGAGGCGATCCTAAACCACGTCAGCGGCCACCGGGCTGGTGTCGCCGGCGTATATAACCGCGCTCGGTACGCGACGGAGATCCGCAAGGCACTTGAACGCTGGGCAGAACACGTTGCGACCTTGCCTGCCCAGACGCGGAAAGCCGTTCGTCCTGGCGCGTAGATCAAGCGTAACGGACTTGCCGATTCAAGCAACGATCGCGACCACCCGGCGAAAGCTTGAATTCAGCGGGCAGGCCGATGTTGCGTTGGCGGACGCCGCCTCTCTCATCCTGGTGTGCCGCTCGAGACTGTCGGGGTCCACTTCAGCTTAAGGAGAGCTGGCCTGCGAGTGGTTCAGGCGAATGAGTCAGGAGAGCACCACCAGCCCTTCGCAATATTTTTCTCCGGCGGTCCGCCTGAAGTCTCCGATCGGGCGAAAGGTTCAGATCGGGGAGGCGCAACACCCTAATGCGGCGAAATGGCGTCCGGAAGGCGAACGGCGCCCTTTGGCTGAGCTGGGGATTGGCGTCGAGCTCAGGACGACCCCTCCCAGACGGCCTGAGGCGATCCGGCGGTTCGTCGAGATCGGGCTAAAAGCAAAAGGCAAATAGCCATTATGCCGAGGGATGGTGCTGTCCTAATTAGGACACCCGCAGAGGGGAATTAGGACACTGGTTTATCGACCAGCTGGACAACTTTGCCTTTCGATCCCCGCCGTTTTTCGCGTGCTGCCTCGTACCGCCTTTTGACCTCAGGTTCCGCTTTCAAACGCTCGGCGATGAAAAACTGGATCGCCTCAGCTAACACGCGTACTTCGGGTGCACCGAAATAGCCCTCCCGAAAATCCGTGAAGTCATCCACTAATTCGGCATCCATGCCCATTTGGATCAGCCGCGATCCAGATCCCGGTTTTCCCTTGCCCATATTTTAATATACATCATCATACAAAAATGTATATTCACACAAATCCACAGCGACACTGATTCGCTGACGCGCTAAAGAAAAACCGGGCACCCGCAAGGATGCCCGGCCTGTAGTGAAGTTGGAGAGCCCGGAGGGATTCAAACCCCCGACCTACCGCTACGAAACGGCTGCTCTATTCAGCTGAGCTACGGGCCCCGAAAGCCGCCGCAAACGGCCTTCAGCATTCGCCCCGCCCTTAACAAGGCGGGGCGAATCGCATTACAGAGTGCATTGTCACAATAGCGGATTTGTTGATTCCTTCCGAATCGACGGCGCGATTATTTTGTGCATGTCCACTATCAATCCTCGTCTTTCCCTCCTTGAATTACGCGAAAGTTTCGGCTTACGTGCACAGGACGATTCGGCTCCAGCGGCAGCACCGCATCAATCAAATCCTCAATCGTCCAGACGCGATCCACACAATGCCGAGCGCGAGGGCTGGCTCGCCTAGTCCGCAGCGCCACATGGAAGCGGCAGAGATTGTAGTGGGCGACGTACAGACTAACCGCCGCAGCGAGGTGGTGAGTTTCTTTGAGAAGCCATTAGTGAGGCCAGCGAATCGATGCTGCGTCATGCGCAGCGTCAGGTTCTGGCGCTCCACGTAGATGGTCGAGATATAGGCCGGAATGCCGCTTACTACTTCGCGCTCTACGGCTGCCACTTCGGGCGGGTTGTAGCGGCGGGCAGCGTCTTTTACAGCCAGGTTCACTACGCTGTAGGTCTTACGATCACGCCATGCGAGGCCCGGCCGTTGAAGGCATCGCGGATCGCGTTCTTGTGTCCACCACGTCCTCACGAAGAATCTTTTGGGTGTCACCAAGTTCAAACAGCGACGAGAGGGCCGCTCTCACGATCTGTGGCTTATAATCCAGCGCCGTTCCGTGACTTTTTAAGACCGTACAATCGGGACCGATACGAATACGCTAACTCGCCTGCATGGTCGATGAGATCGCGGGAAGTTTCCGCACTGATCGCTTCGGTTGTATCCAATTCGGGACCTTCCCCCAGCGCTGCGGATACAGATGTGGCTCCATCGTGATTCACTATTTCGCGAGCATGACAAGGGGAGACCCGCACCGCGCCGACAAAGAGTCGCCCAGCCTGATCGGCTCGGCGACTGCAGCCTGCCCGTCGCGATTGGCTGACCCCGCGTTCACCATTAGAAGCACGCCAGCCGGCCCCGCAGGCTACAACACCGAGAAAGCCCGCCCGGCCGATCAGGCTGAGTGGGGGCTTCATCTTTGACGCTTGTAGAACGCTCCATCCGGGTTCGCTCACAGACTTGGCTGCTCTCTTCGCGGCGGGCATGTCCTCGGTGCCTTCTCGCGAAAACTCACGTGCCCGTTTGGCTATAGCATCGGCCTGCGGTCTCACTACTTCGTTGAGCTGCTTGCGCGCGGCCTTCTCGTCTCTCGGTGTCGCTTCGAACTTATCCTTATATTTGGTCACCACTGTGGATCGATCCTTCGTTGACGTCACGCGAGCACTATATGCGAGCCAGCCGCCCCACTCAACGTTGGGAGTTGTTGTCGTATACGCGTATACGCCCCACTCATCTCCACGAATGTCCGAATGTCCCTAGGTCGCGCCGCCTCGATCGCGCTCAGCCCGATCGAATATTGCAACCTCAGAAACACGTCCGCGCCCGCTTCGTCCGTCTGGACGATGTAGCCTTGCGGATGGTCGACGGTGCAGAGCGAACCGTCTGCACGCCTGTGCAGTTCGTCCGTCACGTCGCCGAGGCCGTCACGGTAGTTATGTTTTGCGATGATCATTGTGGGGCGTACCTTCGTTCGTTGTGGCTGGGACACCCCATCTAAGTGTTTCGGCCAATCTCAAACACTTTCTGCTGTTCCGGGTCTGCACGATCAAACCAGGCACCGGGAGGATGCGCTTGATACGCTTCGCAAAGAACGACTGCGGCTCCCAATCTCGCCCCTGGGGCTTCTCGAATATGATGATTCCGTCATGGGTGAAGTATCGAGGCCCCGGAATGTTGCAGTTGACGGAAATCTGAACGCGCCAAGGTCGCCTTTAGTCATCTGCTTCTCGTCAACCTTCGGCAAGTAATCCATTCCAACCGGATCGCCGATAGTGCAAGGGCCGCGTCTGAGAAGATCGCCAAGCTTGCCCTGTCCGGCGACATGAAACTGAAGTTGCCGGGGTCGTGCAGAAAGCGGAGGTTCGCGCCCTTTTCGTCGTTTGTTGCTTCGTCGGCGATCAGCGAGAGCGAACGCCTGCCAGCCCAATTCCATCGGCTTTGCATACGCGGGCTCAACTGTGATCGCTCCATTGGCCGCGACTTCCCAAGATCGTATATTCGTCGTCGGCTTTATCTTACACGTTGTTTGACCTACTAAAAGAACACGAGTTCGCCCGTGTCGATCTTTTGACGAAGCTCCCACCCTCTCGGGATGAAGTGCGCTACCTTCAATACCTTAGCGATAATTTGTCGGCTGTATCACCGGTCTACGCTCGCCAGGTGCTCTTAACCATTGTGATGCTGGCACTGTCGTCCGCGCGCGCTGCTGTGCTGGTTAACAGTACAGCCACGGCCAAAGTGATTATCTGCCGCATCTACCCCAACGCTTTACTTCATCAGCCAGGCCACAAGACCGATCACGCTCATAGCTCCGGCAGCTATCCATCCCTGAAGCTCGGTATTCGACGAGGAATTGCTTAGGATGGGTGAGCCGAGGCCAGCCTTGAGATAATTCGCGAGCGCTCCTGCGGCTGTTACAGGCTTGTTTTTCGGCAGGTTCGCCTCCGCTCGGATGCTCTCCGCTTTCTTCAACGCGAGATCATACGTCGGCTGGATGCTCAGCCAAATTGGCCAGCTATTGCCGCTGCGGTGTACTCCCACTTTGTACCCGCCCGACATCATCGGCAGGTATTTATTCGGCAAGTCTCCGCGGAAATCGACGACGACATCATCCGCTGTCCGTAAAATCTCTATTCGTCTCTCATCATTTGCAGCAAGCGCCAACGACAGACATTGCACCACGGCCTCATCTACAAAATTATAAAAGAAGCCAATCTCGCTATCAACGAACTCCGACCAATCGTCTTGGGACCACTCTGGCATGAGATAGCGAGGCAGTCGCACGGGTAGAGTGATGATGCCGTGGTCCCGAGAGGCGTCGGCATCCAGGCTCAACTCCCGGCAGTGCTCGCCGGGTTCAGCCGGAGCCGGGCCCGTCCTCGCTCTCATATGCTCTGGGGCGTCAAAACGCGCCACGAGTCCTTTGCCATTCGGGCTAAAGCGGACGTTGAAGACTCTCTCGTCCCAGTTCTGATTCGAAATCCGCGCCATTACACTCCCCTGTTATCCCTTTGGACTATCGGGCGGCAATTTCTCAATACAGGTCGTCGCTGCGAAGCTCATCCGGTTCTGCCCTGTCGGGAAAATGTATCCGATAGGCTTCGCGTCGATTTACGAACCTGTTTGTTGAGATGACGAATCCTTGGTCTTTCCCGCGAGGCTGTTCGCCCTCATACCCGTCCAACGCTTGAAGCGCACGGACGGCGTCATTGTGCCGATGGCCTCTGACCACCTTTCCGTCGGAGGCGCGAACAGCAGCGCAAATAATTACTTCAGCCCGAGTGGGGCGCGGATTTCTGACACCCATCGCGAGACCCGTTCTACTTGTAGCTTCAGACGCCCTTATACGGATGAGCGAGCCTGTCAAGCTCCTCCGGCTGATCGCCGCCTTCGCGCCGCAACGATAAGGCGGGATGCGTGACCCCGGCAGAGCTGTGAGCTTTCGGGCTGGGGAACCCAAGTTTGGTCGGGATTTGCGCACATCATTTTAGATGACCGGCGCATTCGCCCGGTATGGCTGCTTTTCTTGATGGAAAAGAATATGTCGACGGTATCAATACTTTTTTTTCCGAAAGCGTCTGGCGGTGGCCTACGCGACCGACCCGAACGTCGTCTCTGCCGAATGGACTTACTTCAGAACGATTCGACGCGCTGAGCAAACGATCCTTCAAGGTAGCGAAGCCAAGAAACTGATGGCCGGGCTCGCAAGGGATGGTTTCCACGTCCCATCGGCATCCGCGCTCTGAGCAGTCCCGCTTCGAACATTAGGTTGGCCGATTGCTCGGCGGCACGCGTCTTCCGGGCTTCGAGGTGACGAGTAGCTGCGCAGCCTGTCGGCGAGGCGCCTGCGCTCGAAGGCGCTCACCATCTCGTTGATCAACCCGCGCGCGCGGCATAGCGCGCGTCGCGGACGAACTAGCGCAACTGCGCGTCGATCCAATCGCCGGCGGCGCGGCCGCGCCGCAAGGGCAGTCCGGGCAGATCGACCGGGGGCGCGACGATCAACTGCAGCAGTTGACGGTACTTGCGATGCCATCCCGGCAGGTCCTGCGCGCGGATCCCCATGAGGCTGAAGACGAGCTTGAGCATCAGGTCGCTGGTTTCGCGCAGAATGGTTACGTCGCCGCGGTCGCACCATGCCTGTAGCCGATGCGCTCGAGGATACACTATGGCGCAGCCAAGCGATGCTAACCAGCGCTTCGGTCCCGCGCATTGTCTCGATAAGGCGTGATTATCAAAAGTTAGGCCGTCCGCGCTGGTATCGGAAGGGCGTCTACAGTAGGGTTCGATACTCAATCACCGGCGCGGCTACGCTGCTTCTGCGCGACGATCGTCTGCTCAGGAGATCGTCTTGATGCGAAAGGCGGAACACTGCAATTAGGAGCGAAAACTATGATTATCCAGAACTCGCTGATTATCATTAACAAGGCGTCGGCTGTTCGTATGCGGGTCGACGAGTTGAAGAACTTCCGCGGCAACGTCGTTGTGAACCGCGACGCCGTCTCCGCTGAAGCTTTCGAGGACCTTGTTCGGATGAAATCATCCAATGAAGATTCCGCCGCGGCCGATCTTGGCCGGACCACGATGCAGCCGGAACTCGTCGGCTAAACTCTCTGCGACAAGTCCACCGTCTGCGGTGTGGACATTGACGGTCACAAGGCAGATTCTGTTTTCGACCCTAAAGCCGAAGAGAGTTCGACCAGTCTGATCCTCAACCAGGCTGTAGCCGCTTCCATCCTCGCGCGGATGCTTGCTCCATCCGGCGGGGGCCGGAGCCTTCGGGAAATTGTCCACTATCGTCCCGTGATTGCTTTGGCCTGGTAGAAAAAGCCGACCATTAAATACGATACTGCTCCTTCGAGCCAGTGGCCTTGGCCAGCCCGCTCACCCAACTCGAACCAGTCGCAAAGATTGGTTGCGACCGAAAACGCCGGATCGTCCGGCCTGACGTTGATCCGGTTGCCCTTCATCGAAATTGCCACGTCGGTATGCCTCCTTTATGGGTCACCACTGCCGCTCAGCGTATTCGTCTTCAGTTTCGGGGTCCTGCCGGCACTCCCTGCGCGATCTGTCGCGATGACGCCAGACCTGCCCGTGACCTGCGGTCCAATCGCCATCAATTGGTTCGGCGCGGAAATATGGGGTTGCACTTCTCTGAAGGTGCGTCTGATTTTTGTGGAATAATCCTCACCCCGAGAACTGGATCAGTAGCAGAATCGCCGCGCACGAAAGGCGCGAGTTCTGTACGGAACGTACAGCCCGCACCGAAAGAACAAGGCCAACGCGCCGGAAGTCTGCGGGCGGTCCCCACCCTCAGGGAGAATTGCCCGCTAGCTTCCGGGGAAGGATGGGATGCACGTTGAGCGTCTCGTTTAGGGCTCCCATTGCGTACGCGCGATCATTTTGCGCGTTGAAGCCGTCGCGTCAGCAGTTTTCCTGCGCGATCGCAATTAATTCGCTCAGGAGGGCCGGCACGTTGAGGTGTTGATCGTAATTTCTTGAGCCGCAGAGCGACAGCGCGTTCGCTTCGCTCGAGCAGGTTTGAAATTCTTTTCGGCGGCTCCTTGTTTGAAGCGAGATCGAGAAGGCGTCCGTCGTCTTCTTTGCACCATCGTCGAGACCGGCTCCGAAGCATGCTGCACTCGCTCGGCTTTTCAGCCGAGTGATCTAAGCCCGAGCCGGCCTAAGCAGTTCCAGTCGTGGCATCAGGTATGATGTCGCACATGCGTGGCAGGCGCGAACACGTGGCGATAACGTCCGATTATCGAATGCTTGGATTGCTCTCGGCATGAAGCAGATCGCCTGTCCTTGTCGTTGCCGAAGGGCCAGGAACAGATGTTCGCGTTTTCACATTAGAGGGGACAACAAATCTCGACGCAAAAGATGACGCAAGCACCCTGCCGTTCACTCAACCTCAAAGCGCCACGATCTGCACGGCGTAACCGCCGGCATCGAGTATTCCCTTCAACGCAGCGGCGCGGCTCTTAGGGGCAGCTATCGCCAACAGCCGCTCGGCGCGGGATGCGGCGACGTAGACTTTCCGGGCTTCTTCGACCGGCTTGGTGGCACCTTCTACGCCGGTCAGGACGTTCAGGATGTCCCCCGATGTTTTCACGGTGAGCACGACACACACCGCCGGAAACTCCAGTCCTTTGACTGCATGGATCGCCTTGGCCGGGAGAGCCGTCGGCGACGCTTCCGCGAGCACGGCTGCCAGCTTGTTATTGGATCGCAACCGCTGGCCAATGCTGGCAGTGCCGACAAGATTTGAATCCAGCAGAGCTCGAGCACGCTTGAGCCAGTCCTCGGCACTTTCCCCTGTAAGAAGCTTCAGCGCCTGACCAACAGCAATGATCTCGGGACGCCAACGCCCATCATCCAGGCCGCTATTCGTCATGTGAGTGGAGTAGGCGCCGGCGTTGGAGATTTTACCCCGCACTTGGAGTATCACTCGATGCAGGCGGGCTAGCGCTTCCCGGCGATTGCCGGCCGCGAAGGCGAAGTGGAAACCCATGACGGCCTCGGCAAGCAGAAGCGTCTTGTCGTTGCCTGGGTCAGGCATGGCCCGCCCGACGGCGTTTCCCGCGCTTGCCCAAGTTGCTGCGAGCACCGGTGCCTGCTCCGGCGGAATGCCAAGAGCCGCCGCCAGCCTTTGAAACTGAGCACCGATCGCGGCTGGGACGCCTGCGCCTCCGTAGGCCAGAATGTAGACTGGGGTAGTTTCGTTCTTATACCGCCCCACCGGTTCGTCGACTGCGCCGCGCGACGTGGGCGGGCGCAACTGGGAGATGGCGGCGCAGATCGCTGGAGACGAGCGGAAATTGCCACTCATCGGCAACTGATCTATGTCGGCGAACGTATCCGCAAACCTCAGAAGCTCATCTGTGAGGCCTCCCCGGAAAGCGTAGATCGCTTGGTTGGGATCGCAGACGACCTTGACCTTGATACCCGATGTGCGGAGCCATTCGACAATCTTCAGGTCCGTGGGATTGCAGTCCTGAGCCTCGTCGATGACGATTTCCTGGAATCGGCCAGAGAGAGCCGCGCCAAGCGGAGCCGAGAAGGCCGGGTCAGCAAGTCGCTTACCGACGCACTCGCGGACATCCTCGAAATCTAGGAATCCGTTGGATAATGCGTGCGCGATCATATTCCTCGCTCTTGTTTCCCACGCGCCAGGACCATTCTTGGCTGCAAATCCCGTCTCCACCTTCTTGTCGGCGAGCAACGTGCCCGTCGCCCTGTCGAAATGCTTCAGCTTGAGCGCCTGCGCCGCCTCGAAAGGTTTGACTTCCCAATCGGGTTTGTCGGGCACAAGCCTCGGGGCCTGGCTGCATCCCTCCACACCGAATGGGGCGATGAAAAACTGCCAGAGGAACCGATCGAACGTGCCGACAAAGCTTGGAAATAGCGACGACGGTAGGATGCCGAAATTGCGCAATCGCGCCTCCAACTCATCGATCGCGGCGTTCGTGAATGACAGGAATGCAACGCCGCGCCGGTCGGACGGGCTCGATAGAAGATGTCGAGCTCGCTCGACCATAGTTCGGGTCTTCCCGGCGCCAGGACAGGCCCTCACAAATGCATGGCCCTCGTGTCCGATGATTGCCATCTGCTCGCTGGTCGGCAGGTAGGCGTCGGCGATCACGCTACGACCTCGCGGATAGTCTTTTCGATGTAGGCCGGCACAACGAAGGCGTGCCTCTTCTTTTCGATCAGGTCCGCCAACGTCTGGGCAAAATCGCCTTTGCGGGCATTCTTGAAGATTGCCCCTATAGCCCTTGCCCGCTCATCGCCCACCAGCGCCGCGGCCTTGTCCCACTTCTTGCCGGATCGGGGGTGCAAGCTGACGTAGGCGGCGCGGAGGATCGCGCCATTGCCGGCTTCCATTAGTTCGCTTTCAAGAGAGTAGCGCGAGGTAATCGCGGCCAAGATCGAGGATGCGCCATTAGCCTTTGCTAACGCATCCAGCGCGCGCTTCCGTCGCTCGCCGGGGATGATCACTTCCTCGTTCGTCATCGAGGCCGCATTGCTCGCCGACTGGTTTTCGTCTGCACCGGCACGGTGATCTTCGTCCTCGTCGTCCTGGCTAACCCCATGGTCACCGTCGGTCATGACGACGACCCGCTCAGCGATGCGCGCCTCGTTAATTTCCCGGGTCAGGAGATCGGCGTATGGAGTGAAGTCGACACCATCAATCGGAACGAATACGGTCGACCGGAAGAGGCGAAGCTTCTCCGGCTCCTGCTTGAGGGTGAAGTGTTCCGCGATCACTGGGAGCAGCAAGGCTTCGGCGATGCCCTCTACGAGGAGGACACGGCCGCCGAACAGCAAAGCGGCCTTTGTCACGTCGAGATAACGGTCGATTTTGCGTCGTTCGAAATCGTTCAGGTCGATTTGGGCGAGCGAGATACAGCGGGTTGATCTACGAAGCGCGGCTGCGGCGGCAGTCGTCACTAGCGCTTCGACAGGGTCGGCCGGATCGCCAGTGCCCTCGGCGATCGCGGTCTCGATGACTGCTGCATCTGCGGCGGCCGGCGACCCTGCCTCGCCGGGACTGTCGGATTTCGCAGGCGGCGCAGGGAAGAGCGATTTGAAGACCACCAACTGCTTGCTGCTGACCCAGGCGGACAAGTTAGGCGAATGGCTGGCGACGATAACCTGCACCTGGCCTGCCGGACCATTCTCGGACTTGTCGACCCCCGACTGAACAGCCTGGTCTTTCAGGAACGCCAGGACCGCCGCTTGAAGCTGCGGGTGCAGGTGCGCTTCAGGCTCCTCCACCAGAAAGAGGGTCAGGTCTGAATTGCGCACTTTCTCGAGCTCGACGGCGATAGTGGCCATAAACAGAAGATTGGCGTAGCCATGGCCCGAGTACTGCAGGTCCTCCGGGTGAACGCCGTGGTCAGCAAGCTTGAATCTTAGATCGCGCGCGATATCGACCAGAGTTTCTTGCGAAGCAAAGCCTAGGGCGGCCGCCTGGGGCCGCACGCCGGCGGTCAGGGCTGTGAGGCCTTTGCCTACGGCCTGATCCACCTTGGAAAGAACCGCATGATCGGCCTGCCGAGCTAGGTCGCGCGCAAGGTCCGACGCTGAAACATCCCCAAGAAAGTGATTGAGGAGAGCGGTGATCCGGGTGGGGTTTCCGGAGGCCAGCGCGCGTTTGGCGTCGCGGAGAGGCGGCAAATAAACATGCCGAATCATGTCGTGGCAGCCCTGCTCGGGTTGGTTGCCCGGTTTGCCTGCCCAAAGGCCCGGCCGATCGCCGGGGCCGCCGTTGTAGCGTAGGCCGAATCTGGCTTCGGACAGCGACGCGTCCGTGCTCGCCGAAATCAGCCGCCCCTGCTGGCCTACACTGAGATCGGTGAAAACACCCTCGAGCTCAAAGCCCGCAGTCTGGCTTTGAAAGCGTACATCGGTGGGCTCGCAGTAGATTTCACGCCGTCCTCCCAGCGGCTGGGTCAGAAGTCGGATACCGTCAATGGTGTTGCTCTTGCCGCCATTGTTTTCGCCGACAAATACTGTGAGGTCCTTCTGAAGCTCGACCTCGCCCGTATCAAACGAGCGAAAATTCCGCAGCGCGATCGTTCTCAAATACATGGAATCTCATAGCCCCAAGGCATTATCTGCCGCGGACCGCGGTTTTGCAACTTGGAAGCGAGGCGGCCGCTAACGGCGCTTTTCTGATTTCGCCGGAATGTCGGCTGAGACATGATCTGCCCAGCCCTGAAGACCCACGTCGCCGGGGCCGCAACAGGTCATTATGCGACTGTGCGAACTTTGCCGTGCCTGGGAGCAAAGCGGACTAGCCTGCGGTAATGCCTAATTATCGAAACCAGGGCGACGCCGATGACCGTCCCGCAATCACTCCAGAACCTCATACTCGAACGCCACTCCCTCGGAGGCATTTTCATCGAATTATCTTTCTGCGGCATCAACCGTGGCAAACACCTTGATGTGGTCTGTTTCTCCGACTTTCTTTGCTGGTGTTGACGTAGACAAAGACTGTCATCGGACCACCCTATAAGCCTTGGCTTTCTTGCGCCGTGGCCCAGAATCTGGAGGCGACTTGCCGCGGTTCAAGGCGCGCATGATGCCGATCCGGGCAAACATCTGGGGCCACCTTGCTCGGCCACCAGGATCAGCGCTTCCATGGCGGCTTGCCACACCGGTGCATCGTGCACGGCTTTGGACATCGCGGCGGTGTATTCGCCGGCATCGCGCAGCGTCACCAGCTCGCCGCGCCAGGCACTTTGACCGGATCATCAAATGGGCGGCACCAGCCCCGATCTATTGTGTGTAGCGTTAGGGGCGCTTTGTTGTCCACAGTGTCGATCGCAACACACAGCATCGGCACGACTCGTCGTAGGCTTTTGCCGCGTTTTCACGGCGCGTTTCTCCCTTAGCCTTGAGTTCGTCGCGAATGGCGGGCTTCCTTCGTAGGGCCGCCTCAGTTGGCGGTCTCGGCCTGTAGGAGCCGGACGTAGGTCCCACTCTCGTGGAGCTCAAGCCAGCCGCGCTCGACCGCCGCCTTGATGCCGGCGGCGAATTCTGGGCCGGTTGCTTTCGGTTGATACCGGAACGGCGCGTTGATTTTCTCGATGCGGCCATCCTGGACGGCTTCGATGCCGGCGGCAATCTCGACCAGCTTGCGCGCTGCGGCTTCCGGGTTGGCGAAGGGACGTTCGGCGGTGAGCTTCATGCGGCGGTTAGGCGGTGGGCGGTGCGGATATGGGAATCGACGGTGCGGCTGGTGACTACCTCACCGCAGAAGCACCGAGCAATCCCTTCTGGCCGTTGCGCGGGCAGTGGTAGCGCCAGAGCGTGCATCCGGTACTTCCAGACGGTCCAGTCGTGTTGGCGGCGCCAGGCTTCGAAATCGACATCCGTGCACGTGGCTTAGCTCTGTCGGAAGCAACCTAACGAGACGCTGCATATCTGTCTTCGGCGCAAGACATTGCTCAACTTCCGGAACGTCGTGGCAACATTCTTGTTCAATGCGACGAACTCTGGGGGCGTGGGAAGATGCTTGCCGGTGAGCCGGAGGTTGCCCCGTGAGATCAGGAGCGCAGATAGATACTCGCAGATCCTCGCGGCTGAGACATACAAAGTCAGCACGTTCGTAATGACGCTATCGGGAATGTCCTTGCTACGGCCTAGCGGCTTCAGGCCATGTAGAAATTCATGCCTGTTACCAATGTATTTCAGCGATCTCTGGAATCGCAGATATTCACTAGACAATGCAACCTTGGGTTTTTCTACATCCGCGTAGGCAAGATCGAGGAACACGAGCTGGATTAAAAGAAACGGGTCCGTCTTGGAGAGGATCTGGATGCAGGCCGCCGGGGTTCCACCTACAATATGATTGAGGATGATGTATCGAGCTTCGCGGAATTTCACCACACTTCTCTGCGAGGGCTCATAGACCTTTTGGCGAAAGATTTCCTCGATTTCAGGGAAGATGATTCGAAGTACAAACTTAGGAGGGCATTTCCCTATGAGGGGTGCCAGCTTTTCGAGGAACTCGGCCTCTAAGTGAAGTCCGCGCTCCGCCATATAATCTCGCAACCTCATCGCGTAGACCAGCGGCGACACCGCAATGTCCCTCGCGAGAACTTCATGCGGGATCAACTTCCTTCGGAGCGTTTGATATTGAATGCGGTTAATCGCGTGAAGAAGAGCTCCGCTCTGCTGTATTCTCGATCCAATTTCTTCAAATAAAGGACCCAGACCGTGAGCCGCTTCCGGATCGCTCGTCGTCATTTGATCACCACGCTCGCATCTCGGTCGCAATTTAACGGAAACCCCGGCGACGCATTGAAGTCATCTTCATATCGTATGGGATCGAGGGCACGGATAGCAGCTACAACGATACGACATGCTACCGGGACCGGCAGCGGCTCGCTCAGTGGTGGGCGGACCGCATGGACGACACGCGTGCCGAGCTGCCGGCAAAGGTGGCAGCGCTTAGGATAGCCTAGCCGGCTGGCTCTGTCAGGCGGTGGTCTTGGAGCAAGTAACGCGACCAGCTTCTCTGGCATGGTTCTTCCACACGCGTCCTCCGAGATCAATTCCAAAAACTCCGATTTGCGATGACACGTTGACTGTCTCTTATCCGCAGGTCGAGATCGGCAGGGCTGGGATCGTTGGCAAGAAGGGATCTGATGGAAGCTATCCACTTGCAATAGCTTTCCGCATGAACTCTCGGGAGTCGGCAATTGCAAGAGCTTTCCTCCCTCGACGAACGTCAGGAGGCTCGCGCGGTCGGACGGAGTGAAGGTTTCGTCCAGCATTTGCGCGTATTGGCCGCGCGCTTCCTCATAGCCTGCGGCAGCGAGGATGATCGAAACGGCTGCCGCGCTGAGATAAAGATAACCAATCAGGCGAACGTGCCGTTGCGTCACCCTCAGGCTACGGCGGTACAGCCACTGGCCAAAACCCATCCAGCAGGTGAACCACAGGGAAGAGCATCGGGATGTAGGGCCAGCCCGGATACCAGCCGTAGACCAGCACTGCTGCAGTAATCAGCGCGACGGGCCCTGAGGCTCTTCTTAACTGCACTCGCCCCGCTGGAACAGTGGCCGCGTCCGTCATATGACGTCCCCGCTCGAACCTGCCGCGATTTGCAGAGCGCCCCGCAGGCCGCCGCTAAAGATAACGTCCAGTTGTATCGGATCGCAAGCGTCCTCGATGTATTGAGCGCCCTGAGGCGCACAAAAGGGGAGCCGCAAGGATACAGCTCTCCAATGCGATCAAGCCTCGGTCCGCTCCGCGCTCGCGGCAGGCTTGAGCAGGGGTGGCAAAAGCAACTGCTCGGCCCGTTCGGCTATCGCCAGCTTCTTGAGGCCAGCGATCTGGCGCGCGGCATCGTCGCCGGCCCCCTCCCTCACCGCATCGACGACCAGCTCCTTGCTGACGCGCCCCGGCTACCCGTGAGATGGATCGCAGAGACCTCGAGGTGGCCGTTCCAACCTGGTTGAGCGAGTTGACGGCAACCGTCCGAAGCGCGGCCCCCAAACCGCGCCGGAATGCGGAGCTCACATCTGATATCCGGCGCCTGGTGGATAAGCCGCCGAGCTATGGATACCGGCGGATCGCCGCGCTCCTCAAGCGCGAGCGGCGATCCGCCGGCCATGATCCCGTCAACGCCAAGCGCGTCTACCGGCTGATGACGAAAGGCGGCTTGTTGCTGGCCCGGCATACGGGGAGCCGCATTCCGAGGGCCCATGATGGAACGATCATGACAAGCCGCTCCAAAGAGCGTTGGTGTTCGGACGCGCTCGAGTTCACCTGCTGGAATGGCGAAATCGTGCGGGTTGCCTTTGCACTGGACAGCCATGACCGCGAGGTCATCAGCTGCGTGGCCACAACGGCGGGGATCTCCGGCCAGATGAACGGGACATGATGGTACACTGTGTCGAGCAGCGGTTCGGCGACATGTGCGCTCCGCGCAAAGTGCAATGGCTGACCAACAATGGCTCGATCTTCGCTGCCTATCGCGCCCTTGAGATTGCCGCGGCCCTCAACCTCGAGCCTTGCTTCACGACGGTCGAAAGCCCCGAGAGCAACGGCATGGCAGAGGCGTTCGTGAAGACCTTCAAGCGCGACTATATTCGTGTGAACCCGATCGCTGATGCTCGCACCGCGCTGCGGCGGATCGACAATTGGATGGAGAATTATGACTCAGAACACCCGCATTCCCGTGGGCTACCGCTCGCCCGCGGGGGTAAGTTCGTCAACAATTCTGCGCAGCTCATGCAAATAGTCCTCGAAAGCATTATTAATCATCAGAGCGGGAGGTGGACGATTGTGATGCCGATCCACATTGAATTCGAGAGTATCTCCGATCGCGGCAATCAAACCCGCGAGAAATGAGCGATCTCACCCGGGCTTTCTAAAGCGACTCGATCGTTGGTGGATGTAACACCATCCTTTTCTTGCTTGCCGATAAAGTATTCTTCAACAGCCCTATTCACCAACTCGGAGGTCGACATACGCCCGGCTTCCGAATAGCGCTCAACCGCGAGAAGCATATCAGGCTCGACTGCAAAACTCCTGCGGCCCTTGAACCGGGTTCTGATGTCTCTGACGGACATGCGATGGCACGGAAACGATGCGATCAACATTCTGTCGCCCGTCCGGATTGCGCTTCGGTGCGACACCTCTGAGTGACCATCGATATTGGTGATGCGCGCAATGCCACGCATCTTGCTCGGCCGCATCGGCACGTTTGAATCTTCGACTTTGCCACCTACAATTCTCGCTAGAAGATGACAGCCGAAGATCGCAGTGAATTCGTCGCCAGGCGACGGTAATTGACGGTGCCTTGCTGATGTTTCCAAGGGATCATCGGCACGTCTCTTGTCCGTCAAACCTGGCAAGCCCAAGAATTTGCACGGACTGACCTTTTCCGTTGAGGAAGTTACGAACTCTTCTTCGATCATCCGATACCCGACAAACTTCCAGCTCATCTCCCAGAGAATTCGGTGTACCCCTTCGATCGCAAGCGGCACGCCTCGCAATCACCGCACCCGAAGCCCCATTCGTGCTCGACGTCTCGGCACCCAGCATAGCAAGTGTGGGTCTCCTCTCGGATCAAATTGACTAGGGCTTCTCCACCGAGTTCCGCGGCGAGCCCCCAGACGCCGGCCTTTGTCTTTTGCATAAGCGGTGCATGCACGATCATCTCCCGGCCTGTGTTCGTGCTGACGGCTACCTGCATCGCGACCACTGCATTCTCCGTGCAATCGGGATATCCTGAGTACTCCGTCTGGCTGACTCCACACACCATTTCGGATATGCCGGTCCTGAACGCGATTACAGCAGCCATCGTTACGAAAAGCAGGTTGCGCCCTGGAATGTATCGCTTCCCAGTCTCAAAATTATCAGCCGCGACGGGACCTGAATCAAACCTCTCACGGCCTAGCTCACGGAGAAGGTCTAGTCGAACAACATGATCGAAGGCCAAATTCGGCCGCCAGTCCGGAAACTCTGAATGAATACGCCGCAGCACGCCCTTCCGGGCCTCAAGCTCTACCGCATGACGCTGGCCGTAGTCGAACCCGACCGTTCCGACGCGATCAAATCTCGACAGAGCCCAGGCGAGACAGGTAGTCGAATCCTGACCACCGGAAAATAAGACTAGAGCTGAGCGCTTTAAGACGGTTTCCATGCGGCCCCCGAAAGCCATTCGGCAAGATCATCCAGCCGACGAAACACACGTCGCACCGCGCATTCGATCATCGGATTGTCGCCAATTGGTAGGAGAGACCGAATATCGGTCTTTAGTCCCACGCAGACCTTACCCAATGCATACGCATATCCGAGCTCGAAACAGGCCCCCTCGTCTATCGAGCGCCCATCCATCACGATGACAAGAACGTCGCAACGAGAAATCGCGGCAATGTCGCCTTGAAAAATTCGACGCTTCGCCTCTTCTATGGGTACACCCGCACTAACGAGGTCGACAAGGAGCAGACCATCGTCCTGAGGAACGAAGACGTCTGCGCTCCCCGATAAGCGCCCTGCAATTTCCCGATTGCTCGCGCGCTCGATGTCAGAAAAGAGCGGCGCCGCAAGGTAAACGGAGGGCCGATTGGAGATCATATGCTACCGCGCGCAACGATGACTTGTTTCAAACGTTTGTTAAAATCGTAAGGAACATATTTTCCAAGCAAGATCCATCTAGCAATTTTTTGTGCCACCGATGCGCAATCGTCGTGCGTAGTGTCAAACACAGAGTCCTTGGCGGGTCGATATATTTTCTTTAGATGTGCTGACTGTTTCACTAGGCTCGTTGCATCGTAGGCAATCCGACCAAGGCGCCCTTTCGGCTTCCCACGCCTTGCGATGCGCTCACTAAGTTCGCTCTTCTCAGCTTCTAGAAAAAGGATGTGACCGTCCGCGAACCCGCCACTGCTTGGGCCCGTAATACGCTGCCTAAGCTCTTCGGCCTTGCGTAGCACTTCCTTGGGATTGTTCTGTGAGAACGCGAACAGATCAAAGTATGCCCGGTCCATGACATGAATGCCCGGGCCGGCCCCCGACATTCGATTGTTTTTTGCTGCGAGCTGGGGAAAGAGAAAATCGTCGACCTCTTGCTGCTGCTTCTTTGTAAGCAAGCTTTCCTTGCGGTACATCACGGCCGGCGGCCGCCCCGACCACTCCTCGTGAGTACTAAAGCAGCGCAGCGCGGCCAAAGTCGACGACTTGCCTCCAGCAACCGGTCCAACCAAGTAGTACCGGCGGGAGATTTTCCCTTCCGAAAGACCCGCAATCTCGTCAGCGAATTGGTCCGCATCAGCGATGTTCAGAATCTTGATCATGCATTTAAGCTCGGCAGAGCTGAGAAAGATCGAAATTAGATTATAGACGTTCAGGTTGACGGCGGAGATATCGTCGCGCTGCCTCTGGGTTCGTAGCTTGGTCGGATCTTCCCAATAAACGATATAGTGATGGCTTGCGGCGTTTCGTTTGGCGCCACCACGAAGCATGTTCTTTAGTGAACCATCGGACAGCGATGACCCCAGGATCAAAAATGTATTAGTTGCGAACTTTGCATTGATGAACTCGGACGCGATCGTATTTGTGGAAAGCATAACATCCGCGAAAGCATCCTCCGTGAGCGTAACCGTTTCACTTCGTCGTCGGATTTCCTCGCGTGGAATATATCCATTAATGTGGTAGACGGCGGGTACGGAGCGTCGGGTCTCAGAGCGAGGCTCCATCAGGATTTCCGGACTCGGCTTCTTGTTGTCGCGGGCGTAGAGATAGGTTGCTTCGTCCACCACGTCATCGAAATTGAAATTCACCGTAAACGACGTCTTGTAAACAAGCTCACCAAGATCAGAAAGATAGGTATGGCGTCGCAGCAGATCATCGAAACTGGCATTCTTTATGTCTGCGTAGAGGCATTTGTGAATCTTCGCATACCAAGCCGAGGATATCTGAAACTTCAGTATCCGCTTCTCCATTGATCGTTGCCGCGACTTTTCTTTTACCGAGTGAGATTGAAAAAGCATTTCGGTAAGATAGGATTCTTGAAAACCGTCCTCGCGGTGGAGCTTAAGCTCGCGAGTATTGACACCTTCCTCGGCAGCTAAGCGATTGACGAGTTCTTTCCAGCCAGGACAACCGGCATCGATCGACACTCCCGCTCCGAGCAACAGCGAGAGCTGATGATGCTCATGTTGTCGCTGCCACATATGCGTCAACCAAACTGGAAGGCTCTCGTGTCTCTTCACCGCCCTCTTCAATGAGTCAGAAATACGGGGCATTGCCTGCTCTAAGTTTTCTGAATGAAGGCAACTTTTCGATGAGTCGCTCTAGCAATTCAACTATCTTCAAGTCGGCCCGTTCGCCAACACTACGAACGTTCCACAGACCGGACGAGGAGATCTCGGGACGGCTGGACCATCGGCCAAGCCAGGCATCCGAGGAAGTTTCCAGAAATGCCCGATCTTCGGTCATGAGGGCGATTAGGTGATGCTCCATGACCGCTCGCATGCTCGACTTGCCAGCATCATCGTCGATAGGAACGTGGAGCACCAGTAAGCGCGCCAGATAGGCCGACACCTCGCGCTCGAAGGAGTCCTCGTGCTGGGTAATCAATTTATCCGCACTTTGCCCTTTGCCCCAATTGGGAAACTCCTGGCTCCGGCCATCGCGTGCGAGCAATGACTGTCCGACATGCAGTCTAAATACTGAAGCTCGGTGGTTACCTGCTCCCTCGCGCGTCCCGAAGTGTGTTCTAAGACGATTGCGTAGCGTAGCCTTGGACCCGATCGAGACGGCATGCGTTCCAATACGCACAAGCCTTGGCAAATTATTGGAGAACGAAGTCGGCTCCGTGGGATCGAAGAAGAAGTACACCCCCTTGGGGGGCAGGCCGCCGGAAACAACCTCGGCAAGGGTACGCTTTCCTAGTGACTCCGCCAATCGTTCTAAGACGCGATAGAATTTTTCTATCGCCATCTGTCTCTGTCGAATACGATAGGCGCCATCAAGGACGCTAAGACGCATGCCGAGAGAGAGTCCTTCTAGTGGCAAATCGACACGCCGGGCGAAATGCGGCAGGTTCTGACGAAGTGGCTCTACATAGTCGCTCCCGGCAAGCAACAGCAGGCGCTTGCCGCTCGGAAAGGCTTCGTGAATCTGCTCGGCGGTGCGGCGTCCCCATTCATCGCGAAATGCACGATCGGCTCCCTTCAGCGTCACGTCGTATGGATCGATGAGCGCGTCGGGAGCGATCAGGCCATGCTTGGCCGATAGTATGCTGAATGGAAGATGGTAAGCGTCGGCCAATCGCCGGGATTTCACGAACAAGGCCGAGGTATAGAGATCGCCGGCAGGCGCCCTGTAATCTCCCTTGGTCTTGCTGCAAGAAATAAGTAGATGAGTCTTCTTAGGATCTAACCGCTCCATCCGCCGAACAAGCGTGAGACCCAAAGTCGACGGCGAACCCTCTTCTGACGAAGCGACTTGCTTCGGACTCATTCGCTCCCCCTGTCGTCGATACCGCCAATGTATAGAGTATTGCCTTTGAGTGCATCGGACGAGGTCGGAAAGTCGCCGCTTTTCGACAGAATTCCCCGAGACGTGGCGCGAAGCACAGAGGATCTTATCGAGAGCTCTTACCGATACAGCTCTCGCGTTGTGGCAAACTATTTGAAGAAGCGGCCTCACGAACGATCTATCAATCCGCGGTCTTTTATCGACGAAAGCCTATCTAGTTCGAGAGCCTTCCCTAGCGATCCAGACCATCGTTGGATTGAGCGAGCCAAGCGAGCGCGATGAGCAGCCGCTTGGGCTCGAAAACCAGACGGAGAACGTTTGTTGCATGGGGCGCACCAGGGCTCGAGAGACCCGCTGGTCAGACTCAACAAAAGGTTTAGGAAATCAATGACTTGCCCCTGGCTGATTCTGCCCAAAAACGGGCATTTGTCGCACGAGAGTGCTTCTGAACTTGTTCCCTGTTTTGACCGGACGCCGGCGTTAGCCGGAGGAACTAGGCATAGTCCTAGGCAGACGCCTATGTCCGAGACGTTTTCGAGGTTGGAAGTCATCACCAGCGTTGCCCGCCAGCGACGGTTTACGGCGGAGCAGAAGCTCTTGGTCATCAACGAGAAGCTGCAACCGGGCCTGTCGATCAGCTATGTTGCCCGTTGCCATGGGCTCTCCCCGAGCCTGGTTTCGATGGAGACGGCTGATGAGCGAAGTGACAAGCAAGCGGTGTGGGCGGATGAGGATGTGGTCGCCGCATGCTCCCCTTTTCGCCTTCTCTTGCTTATCCACAACACGCGCTCCTTCAGCTTTTCATTGGTCAGATTCACTACGAAGAATTGCCTTTCTCCGCCCTTCATTGCTGACGTGATCTGCCGTCTCAACTACCTGATTTGGCGGGCTCGCAGCCATATCCGGCTCGCACTTCGCCGATGGTTTTCGAGCATCTTGGTGAGCTGGTTGGAAAGGAACAATGCGTATGGCGGTGCGCGCGCAGATCGAGGGCGAAAGAGTTCCGGGGCTTGAACAGAAACACGCGCTACAGGCTGAGCACTCACCAGGAGAACTCGAACGGGCCAGCTTACTCAGTCTCGCCCGAGCTTTCGGATGTGCGGCCGAGCAAATCGAGAGACCTGCCGTGATCACCAAGACAGTGGTTCTCTGCGCTATCGCCGCGCTCGCACTCCTTGCCGTCCCATACATTTCTTAGCGTGCTCCCACGCGCTGCCCCGACCCCAAGGCGTGGGGCGCGGCGGACGCTCTGCAATTCGAAAAGCGCCTGGTTAAAACGTGCTCGAATGCTGTTGTCAGACTGCCCCAAACAGGAAGGGATCGCCGCAACATCAAGGTTTCGCTAGACACGCGGCGCTGGAATACCAGCGGGACTCCGATCAACGATCGAAGGCGAGAAGCGCTCCGCGACATTCCAGTCCAGTCCACCGATTCGTCCTATTTGTACGCCACAGCTACCCAGCAGTCATATCAGCGCTCTCGATTTCTTTTCCGCTTGACAAGTCTAAGGTCTTATTGCCTCAGACCGATTGCGATTCAAGCGGAGGCATGGGTGGCGGGAACGAAAAGAGCCAGTTCGAGGCATTAGGGAATGTCGCCTGCCACTAAGCGTCGTCGCAAGAGCCGTGGCATGCCGCCGCCCGCGACGTTCGATATCGATGCGCTACCAGGCAGCTCCAACTTGACGGCATTGGAGGCGGCCGCGGTTATCCGGCGCACACCCGGAGCGCTGGAGCAGTGGCGGCGCGATCCGAACCACCCGCTGAAATGGCGCTACGTCGACGGCCGCCCGCTGTATCGTGTCGATGCGGTTCGCGACTATTTGGCCAGATGCGAAAGGGCCACTAAACCGTCCCAGCCGAATAGTGCTCGCGGAGACGGCCGAGCAGCTCGGCCTTAATGGGGTCGAGCGGATTCGTCCGCTGGAGGCGCACGACCTTGCCGGCCCTTATCGCGCCGACCAACTCCGCGATGTAGTCATGAGCCGCTTCGAACGCCATCTTGCGGATGATCCACTGTTCGTCGTGATTGTAGACCTGATCGACACCCCTTGGCTTTTGCCCAACACACAACCGCTGGATTTCATTGTCGTAGCCGCAGCGTGACATGATGGTGCGCAGACTGCGCCTCAAGTCATGCATGGTGAATTTTGCGACACCCGACTCCTTGACCAGCCGGTTGACCATCTTGGTGAAGCCCGACATCTGGCCGCCGGTCTTTGGTGATGGGAAAACATAGTCGGACGTTGCGCGTTGAAAATGCTTCGCAGCCGCAAGCACCTCGTCAACGAGGCGCGTGCGCGGCACATCGTGGTGTAAGCCCATCTTGGTCCAAGCCGCATCGAACGTGACGCGGTCATCCATGATGTGCTTTTGCCACTCGATGATGGTCGGCTCGCTCCGGCGCGCGCCGCCGAGCAAGCACATCCTTGTCAGGAGCCCAAAAGTGCCGAGCTTGCCGGCCGCATGCCAAACCTTGATGATTTCTTCATCGCTCAGTGCGCGGCCCTTCGTCCGGCGTCCCACTCTTTGCGCACGAGTTTCCTTGGGCTCGCGATAGCCGGCGAGCACATTGTGGTCGACATAGCCCTCGCCGACGCACCATTCGAGGAACGTGTGGGTGTGTTTGCGCAGGTCCTTGGCCGCGCCGCGCTTGCCGGTCTTGGCGACGCGGTCGACTGCCGCCATGATTTGCCGCCGCGTCAAGTCGCCCACGCCGATTTCGGCCTGCGGCTTGAGCCCGCGCCGCAATGCCGACATGGCTGGCTTCCAGTTGACGACCTGACGTCCGGTCAAGGACGTCTGGTAGGGACCATCTTCGACGATGAGGTCCGCCAGGATGGTGCGTTGCTTCTCGGCTGCCTGTTGCCGCCTCGCCTCGCGTCTCGCATCGTTGGGGTCCGTGCCCTTGACCACCTCGCCGGCGGCGATGGTGGCAGCCTTGCGCGCCGCCTTCTCATTGTACTTCGGCCACGAGCCGAGGGTCTTACGCTGGGTCCCCCTCATCCCCGGCTTGGTGAAGAGGTAGACCCAGGTCCGGCCGCCGGTGGCGCGCATGCGCAAGGCGAGGCCGGGCAGCTTGTCGTCGTGGAGATAATGCTGAGTCTTGCCGAGCGGCAACGTCGCGTTGCGGATCACTGCATCGGTGAGTGTTAGCTGGTTGGTCGGCTCTGGCATGACTCTTTCCCCGCCTTTTGTGCCCCGGTGTACCCCGCGAGGGGAAAATCGCGCCCTATCAGAACCGGCCCTCCAAGCTTTACAGTGTGCCCAAAAAAGGAAGGACCGAGAGAACGTAGCTCGGACCCTCCCTCATTTTTGTGCCCCAAGGGAAAAACCTGAGGGGGCACAACAGGGGCACACAAAATGCAGTATGGCCGCTTATGGCTCACTGAGGCTTAAACAGCCATAAAGCACTGTAATAAAAGGAATTATTTCGACATACCTATGGCCACGTGCGGCCCGATTGGATCTACAGGTTGTGGTTCACACGGGAGAGGTCCAAGGTTCGATCCCTTGTGCGCCCACCACTACCGTTCACGAAAACAATCGGTTAGACGAACGACAATTTGAGACCGCTTTTCTGGGAAACGACGGGGAAGCGAGAGAAGACAATTCACTAGCCATCCACGCACTCCGCGACTGCCCTGGCTGGCCAACATGTCAGCTTGATGAGGGTAGACCGCACGACGAGCAACGCTGGACTGGACCGCCGCTTATGTTTTTTTCAGATACAGCATTTCAAAGAAATCCTGCCTTTTTGAGACCCTCCAACATGTGGTCGTGGGCGGTCTGCGTACCAAATTGCGAAGCGAACCGCTCAGCGTTTAGAAACGGCGCTATGCGCATCGCCGCGTTCCGCTCTCGTTCGGCGTCCGGTCGTCTATCCAGTTGTGCGTAGGCGGCTGCCAAAATAGACCGTCCCGAGACCTGGGTGTTGAATCCGAGACTTCCAGCGAGGGCATGGTCCATCGCTTCGACGGACGCGCTGTATCGATCAAGGAAATAATAGGCCGTACCGAGAAGAAAGGTCGCTCTGGCATTGGTGCTATCGAGGCGGAGGGCGCCCTCGAGCCACGGCAAAGCCTCCGCGGCTCTGCCTGCCCACACCAGAATCTCACCTCGCCTCACAAAGCTCTCGGCGTTGCTCGGATTAATCTCGAGGGCACGATCGATCTGTCCTAGGGCGAGGTCAAAATTCCGCCTCGCCAGATGGACCTCGGCGAGCAGGCGATAGCCGCTCGTCGATGCTGAATCCAGCGACAGGGCTTTCTGCGCCAGCGTTTCGGCACGAGCGAGGTCGTCGCCGACAAATTGTGTCCACCCGGACGCCACCGCTTCGCAAAGTGTCAAGCCTAGTTCCGCGTAAGCCTCGGCGTAGCTCGGGTCGATATCGATCGCGCGCTGGAACATGTCCTGCGCGTCGTCGTTGCTATCACGGTTCGCGCGCGATAAGTGCTCGCGCCCGCGCAGGACATACTCGTAGGCTGCTAGGCTCTCGGTAGGCTTGGCGAGAGCACGGTCCCGCTCAACGCGTGTGAGCTTCACCGCAGCCGCGCCAACCACGCGCCGAGCAATGTCCTGTTGTACATCAAAGATGTCTTTGACTTCGGCATCATACACTTCGGACCAGACGTTTCGCCCCGTCGTGGCCTCAGTCAACTCGACGTTGACCCGAAGGCGATCGCCAGCGCGGCGAACACTGCCTTCAAGGAGGTAGCGAACGTCGAGCAGGCGTCCGATTTCGGCAGGCGATAGGTTTCTGTCCTTCAATTGAAAACTCGCCGATTTGGCCACGACGAGCAGGTTAGAGAAGCGACCAAGCGCGGTGATGACGTCCTCGGTAATCCCGCCGCTAAAGAAATCCTGGCCGGTGTCGGTCGAAAAGTTCTTGAAGGGCAGCACCGCCACCGAAGGCCGTCCAGCGAGACGATGCGGCGCGGCAAGGTCAGCGACTTTGACCGGCTTGGGCGCGGCCAATCCCAGCAGATCTCGACTCGTACCCGTGTGTAGCGTCCATGCGACAAGGCCTGCCGCAACGAGTCCGCATGCCCCCGCTGCCACCGCCAAGAGCCTTCGCTGTTTTCCGGCCCGACCTGGGACGGCCGAGATGCCTACCTCGTAAGCGCGAACCGGCTCGGCGATATTCTTGACGCGATGGCTGCCGAGCGGATGGTAATCGAGATCGAGCTTATTCTTGACCTGCTCGTAAACGGTATGGGAGATGCAAACGGTGCCAGGCTGGGCAAGAGCCTGGAGGCGTGCAGCGATGTTGACGCCATCACCAAAGATGTCGCCGCCATCGACGATCACGTCGCCAAGATTGACACCGATCCGTAATTCGAGACGCCGGTCAGGCGAAATGGGATCGTTGATGGTCCGTGACGCTAGCTGGATCTCAATGGCGCAGTTTAGTGCGTCGACGACACTCGGAAAATCCGCAAGGAGACTGTCCCCCGCAGTGCCGACGATCCGCCCGCCGTAGGAGGTGATCAGCGGATCGACAGCGCGGCGAAGCTCGCCGAGCACTCGATGCGTGCCCGCTTCGTCCAAGCCCATCAGGCGGCTGAACCCGGCCACATCCGCGTGCAGAATGGCGGCGAGTTTCCGGTTCCGAACGCCGAGTTCCAAAATCTTAGCCATCGGTCACCGGGAAAATTAGGCAAGCCGTTGACCTAGATGCAGACGGGGAGCATTATACTAGGTAAGGTGTTGGGTCGCCATGGAAACGTGGGCTGACCATTGGGAGGAAGACGTGCAGACGGCTTCTTTCTTTAGACTGAAGCGGAGCACGACGCTGCTTGCGCTCCTGTCCGTGACCTTCCTCGCGCACACAGCGTGGGCCGATGAACCGAGGCTCTCGATTAGCGGCTACGACCCGGTCGCGTATTTTACTGACGGAAAGCCCGTTCAAGGCAAACCCGAATTCGAGTATTCGTGGCACAAATTGCGCTGGCACTTTGTCAGCGGCGAGCACCGCGATCTCTTTACGCGAGATCCGAATCATTACGCACCGCAATACGATGGCTACTGTGCGATGGGAGTGTCGGAGACCGAGGCGGCGCAACACAAGGACATAGTTGATCCCGAAGCTTGGGCCATCGTCGATGGTAAGCTCTATTTGACGCACAACCCCTATATTATGCAGATATGGCGCGAAAACGCTAAGGAGCATGTCCTCCAGGCCGACCGAGATTGGGAGGTCGTCAAAGATTTGCCGGCACCGGAGATAGTCGGGCCGCCGTGCGCCGCTTCTCCGCCCACGGCCAAGGTCGCGTTACGCGGCGGTGGCCATTGGGTCATCGTCGGGGGGCAGGTCGCGCGCGACGAGGCCGGCAACGTTGTAGGCAAAGGCGATCTGCAGGCGCAGATCGAACAAGTTGGCAAAAACGTCGGTGCTTGCCTCAAAAGCGGCGGCGCGACGGTGAGTGACATTATGTTTACGTTCAGCCACGTCACGCAGCCTCTCGAATTCGACAAATATACCGATTTGCGCCAGCGTTATTTCGGCCCGCTTTCGCCGAGAAGTACGACGGTCCCTGTACCGCAATTGGCTAGCCCGGACTTGCTGGTGCAGGTCGAGGCCTTCGCCAAGATTCGATAAAGCGGGACGCGAGTATATGTCTTCGTCCCAGGGCAGCTAGCGCACTGGCCGCGCAAGCCGGCGACATCGTCGTCTCGCGTACCGTAAAGGATTTGGTGGGCTGGCTCGGGCCTTGGATTCGCAGATTTTGGCATACACGCGCTCAAGGGAGTTCCGGATAGTTGGCAACTCTACCGAGTAACGGCGTGACCCGCCCCCGCACCAATCGGCGTGTCCTCTCGTAGGCGGGCCATCGAGGGTACTCCGGGGAAACGAGGGGAAACGAACCCTCTCCCGGATAGCCCAAAACGCGCAGCATTCTCTCTAGTTAACTACAGGTTACGGCCTCCGAAACTCTTCACACGGGAGAGGTCCAAGGTTCGATCCCTTGTGCGCCCACCAGAAACGCAATAGTATCAATAGCTTAAATGATTATCTCCCCCCGACTGTACCCCAATCAATCTCCGGGTACAGCTGGGACACAGACGTCCGCTAATGCATAATTTGATCGCCCGCCGTCGGCCATCGAGCCGCGCGAACGAATGCCACCAGTGCAGTCACTATTGAGCCCGGTCACCTCGAACTCGCAGGCGCGGTCCAATCGGCGTGGGGATCCGATCGTCCAAATTCAATGAAATCAAAACCTGTGGGTTCGCGACGACGAAGGCGGGCCATTTTTCGGGCTACCGATTTCGCAGCCGTCAGAAAACTACTCCATCGGCCCTTACCCAACGGCAAGGATGGCACGTTCTCGCTCACCGACGCGCGGCGCGAGCGCGACAAGGCCAAGGTCCTGTTCAAGGAAGGCAAAGACCCGAGCACCGAGACACTGCTCGACAAGCATGGGCAGCGGCAGTCCAGCCTTTCGAGCAACCACGGTGCGGTCGCCCGACCCAAATCCGAAAGCATCGCGAAGTCGGCGCCAAGCAGCTTCGGCAGCCTTACTATCACTCGCTCTGGTTCTATTGCACTAACTCAGATTGCAAAACGACTGCGTACATGCAGAACGAATTCAAAGTTTGGAACGAGAACCCACGGGGGCGGAGACTAAGGCATTTGCAGCAGCGCCGGAAGCGGAAGGCGAACTTTGGCCGCGCTCCACGCCCGCCGTAGCGTTGAACTCCCGCGTCCTCACGGATCGCAGCGCTTACCAATCAAGCAAGCGACCATATGAAATATCTCGCTGGAAGACGGCTTGTCTGCGAGGGCATGCGCATGGCCGGGGTGCCGGAGGGGTAATGTCTCAGTCGGGCCATTCGCGACTGAGCCGGGCAGTGCTCGCTACCAATCGATGTCCGCTTCGGCCCCGATAGCGCTCGCATTTGTGCAGACGCCGCAAATGATGCGAAGGGCCAAGAGGTGCCATCAGTCCTAGGTTGCCGCGCGCCCTATGAAGACTGGTACGCTGCGCCGTCATCCCACACCGGTGCCGCCGTACTCGCAAGCACGCTTGACCTTCAGCTGGACCGCGTCCCGGTTAATCAGCATTGACGTTTGCGGCTTTGAGAACAGGCCACCATTTGTCAATTTCGGCCTTTTGAAAGGCGGCAAGGGCTGCAGGTGATTGCAATCCGCTCGGGGGCAATTCCTGACCGAGGTCGGTGAGCCGCTTAATCACCGTCGGGTCGGCCATGGCTTCCATGGCAGCGGCGTTGAGCCGGGCAATGACGGGCTGCGGCGTGTTCTTGGGCGCCCAAAGACCGTTCCAGATGGAAATGTGGAAGCCCGGCAGGTTCGCTTCCTCGGCGGTCGGAACAGCCGGCGCCGATGCAAGTCGCGTTGCGGCAGTGACCGCGTAAATTCTGATGTTCTCATTGCGCAGTTGCGGGATCGCGCCGGGAGACTGCTCGATCATCAGTTTAACGTGTCCGGCCATGAGGTCGACCAGGGCGGGTGCGGCCCCACGATATGGCACGTACCGAAGCGTCGCACCGGTCAGCTTTTCAAACAGAAGTCCGGCCAGGTGATGTCCGGAGCCGGGACCGGCATAGCCGAGGGTAGCTTCATTCGGATTGGCTTTGATCCAGGCGACGAGCTCGGTCAGGCTCTTTGCTGGGACTGACGCGTGCGACAGCACAATGAATGGGTTACTCGGCAGAAGAGCTATTGGCTCCATGTCGCGCACGTCGTATCTCAGCGAAAACAGAACGCCATTGGCGACGTGGGTCGCCATGTTTCCGATCACGATTGTGTAGCCATCGGGAGTGCTGTGGACGAGACGCGCCACCCCGATGTTTCCTGTGGCGCCGGTCACATTTTCCACGACGATCGGCTGGCCGAGCGATGCACTCATGCGTTACGCAATGGTGCGCCCAACCACGTCGGTTGGCCCACCGGCGGGAAACGGCACAATCAGGGTGATCGGTCGCGACGGGTAGTTCTGCGCCATGATCGGAGCAGCAGCAAAAAGAAAGCCGCCCCAGGCGGCAACCACCAATCTCAATAACAACATTAATCCCCCACAGCGTTTCTTGTTTTGTCAACTCAAGTAGTCAATTTTTTTCAACTCAAGCAGTCAATCCGCCATTGCGCCTTATGCACACCTTGCTCCACCTCTTGCATCCTTCACCTTAATCCGGTGCTTCGAACTGCCGCCCGATAGAACCGCTTGCGGTGACTTCGAGGCGATGCCTTCGAGGTGGACAAATGACTGCTGTGGGTCTCGGCTGTGTGAAAAGGCCAAGACGCTCGAGCGCGATAGAACAAGTTGTACGTCCAAGACCGCTCTAGCGCTCAAGCTCGCAAGCGATTTCAATTTAGATGACGAACTGAAGAATGCAATTCTAGCCGATCTTTCGCGTTTTCACACAGCCAAGGTCATTCTCGACCGAGTCAGCCGGTCTTGCCTGCCATTGGATGTCCGATGTCCGCTTCGACTTGAAAGCGACCAAGCTCGCGCGGCGGCGCAATATGTCGCGAAGGGCCACTTCCGGACTCATGCACTGCAGCAATTGTCCCTGTTCGATCACCTCGTCGGCGCGGGCAACGAGCGCCTAAAAGGTGGGGACGCCAAGGTCATTTTGTGCGGTCGTGGAGCCCGGCGGGGACACGAGGATTCTCAGCGCGAGCGGCAAGGGCCATTTGAGGAGCCGCCGCTTCATTGAACCGTCCTGCCTCGGGCTTGGTGGCCAGCACCGTGCTATACGGGTTGCCGAACACAAACACCTTCGAAGTGCGCCAAATGATCCATTCCAATTCCACGAATGTTCGCATCTTCAGCCGGTACTTCCACAACAGCAGGTGTTGGATGAAGTTCCAGGTGACGCCCCAGGCCCAGAAAGGTAGGCGTCGATAACGAATCGGGTTGAAGCCGAGTTGGCGCATCTTGTAGACGAGAAGATTGGCGCCGACAAAATTGTAGCGCCAATTTTCGAAGAAGGCGGTGACGCTCAGATAATCCTCCTTACGGCGACAATGATCCAACGACCCCGGTGTGCGGATTAACAGGCGACCTCCCGGCTTGAGCATTCGCCAGCATCGCGCAAGCCAAGCGTCCAAGTCTTTGGTGTAGCCTATCGACTCGAGCGAATAGATGGCATCAAAGCTTTCACTCGGGAGATCGAGGCTGTCGAAGTCCGTGACGATCACCTGTCCACGCCCACCAAGTTTCGCAAATTTCCGTCGGCAGATGTCCGCTTGCACAGATGAATTTGTCACGCACACAATTTCGATGTTGCGCCGACTGGCGAGGTATTCGGCCGCCGCGCCCGAACCGCAGCCCAGATCCAACAGCCGCATCCCGTCCTTCGGCTTCAGAAGAACGTATTCGGCTTCGTAAGGGCATGAAAATGCCGCTCGGGGAAACACACACGTGCTGTAGTTCGCTTGTTCGTCGCGATACGTGCCGAACACGTCGTCATATGTACGTTTCTCGTCATCGTGCTTGAGGAAGTCGTTCGGCTGCGGCGTCCACTCGACCAGTTGGCGCTGCTCGAATTGATTCAGCTGGTGGCCGATCTTGCTCGCGTCCTTCGGTCGAGTTACCAGGAGAAAAAGTATGTAATGAAGAAAATTGTATGCCACGATCAATGCAATGATGATCGCCGCTGCCAACTGAAATATCAGAATAATGTCCAAGGTCGCCCCCTGACCGCTGAAACGTTCTGAGCGCCGTGACCATCCTCACGTCGATGAGGAGCCGCGTTCAAACCGCACCGTACGTTACAATCGTACGATTTTATATTCCTCTTGGGGAGCCCGATGGAGAAACAGATAGTGCCCGCCCGAGATCAGCGCCTGTGAGACGGATAGCGGCTAAGAAGCAAGGATTTTTGGCGGCCAGCGAGCCGGGGGCGCTTGCGTCAATCTGAGAACCGCTGAGGGTCATGTGTGGACGACGCCCGCGCTGCAAGAAGAATCTGGCGTTCGGCTTGCGGTCGGGTGCAAGTCATGTGTCCGGCCTCACATGATGAGTCCTCTGTCA